>JANPDC010000042.1:0-3149 GCA_031431275.1 Bacteroidota bacterium | reverse complement strand
TTCAAACAAATACAAAACTACCTGCGCTTGTTCAATCTTTTCGAACGTTTTGCGAATCCCAATGCTTTCCACCACATCTTCGGTTTCGCGAATTCCTGCGGTATCTATGAATCGGAATCCAATCCCTCCAATCACTAATTCATCTTCAATCGTGTCGCGTGTCGTTCCTGCAATTTCCGAAACGATGGCGCGTTCTTCGTTTAACAATGCATTCAAAAGAGTTGATTTACCTACATTGGGTTCACCCACAATCGCCACGGGAATTCCGTTTTTGATCACGTTTCCTACCGCGAATGAATCGATTAAGCGTTTCAAGACAAATTCGATTCTGTTTAATAATTCATAAAATTGAGTTCTGTCGGCAAATTCTACATCTTCTTCAGCGAAGTCCAATTCGAGTTCTATCAACGAAGCAAAGTTCAACAGATCTTCCCTCAATTTCGCTATTTCATTGGAAAAACCGCCACGCATTTGTTGCATGGCAATTTGATGTGAGGCTTCGTTATCGGAGGAAATTAAATCGGCAACCGCTTCGGCTTGAGATAAATCAAGTTTACCGTTTAGAAAGGCTCTTAAAGTAAATTCGCCAGGATCTGCCATACGGCATCCTTTTCTAAGCAATAACTGAATAATTTGCTGTTGTATATAGGTAGAACCATGACAAGAAATTTCAATGGTATTTTCGCCCGTATAGGAATTTGGACCTTTGAATAAGGAAACCAGTACTTCGTCCAAAGTTTTAGTGTCATCAATAATATGACCCAGGTGTAAAGTATGTGTTTTTTGTGTGGTTAAATCTTTATTTTTAATAGAACGAAAAACGGTATTACCAATAGTAATTGCATCTTCACCAGAAATCCGAATTACGGCTATTGCCCCAGCTCCCGAAGGGGTTGCTAATGCTACTATGGAATCATGAGGTATCATATTGTATTCAATTTTATGCAAAAGTAAGTAAAACTTGTAAAGCAACAAGACCCACTTATAAAACCATTAACTTTAATTTTAATTAAAAACAACTATGTCAGGTAATTACCTAGTTAATTTGTTTATTTTTTGTAAATTTATGTGAATAATTGATTGACAATTTATAAATGAATATCATGAAGAAAATTCTATTTCCAACTGACTTTTCAGAAGCTTCTATAAATGCATTCATTTATGCATTAAAATTAGCCGATAGCATAAAAGGGGAGATCATTACTTTGCATGTTTATGATTTACCTGAAGTGGATTACAGTAATGCAACGACCGGTTTGAATGAAATTTATGACATTTCAGAGTTAGGTAATTTCGAGAATTATAAAGATCAAGTTCCGTTTTTGCGGAGAATTGCTGAACAAAATAATTTGGAGCATGTTAAAATAAGCAATGTTTTAGATCATGGCAATTTAATTGATAAAATCTTGAAAATTACTAAAGAGGAAGATATCGATTATGTTGTTATGGGGACAAAAGGAGCAACAAGCTTGAAAGAAACTTTTTTAGGAACGGCAACTACAAGAGTGATGAATGATACTAAAGCTATAGTGTTTGCGATACCTGAAAAATGCAAGTACCAACAAATAAAAAAAATACTTTTTCTTACCAAATACAATAATGAAGATATCAAAGTACTAAAAAAAGTAATCGAATTTGCTACCGTATTTGAAGCGCACATCGATTGCTTGCATGTAAAGCCTCCTCATAAAAAAAATGATGATAATATTTTTATGGAAGAGTGGCAAAAAATAAGCCTAAACCAAGACATTACCTTGCATACCATTAGCAATGATGATGGTGAAGGTATCATTCTTGAATTCATTGATTTGAATAAAATTGATATGATTACAATGCATGTTTATCATAAGAATTTTTTTAAAAAATTATTCCAGGTCAGTCTTTCAAAAAAGCTAGCTTTTCATGTTAATATTCCTATTCTTGCCGTTCCCGAATAAAAATTAATTAGATTGTATTACTATTTTTTTTTGAAAATTTATCTGAAAACGGTGAGATATTTTTATTAATTTTTTATATTATTACGTAAATACTGGATAATTATCATATTAAATATTCTTTTTTACATTTATCTTTGATAGACGAACCAATTTAATATTTGTTAAAATGAAAAGAATTCTATTTCCAACTGACTTTTCTGAAGTGGCCACAAATGCTTTTGTGCATGCTTTAGAATTTGCAAAAATAGTTCATGGAGAACTCATTTTGTTGCATACATTTGAATTACCCGTGTTTGATAATCAGTTTTTTCCAGAAAATTATGCCGTAATTTATGATTCACTGGAATTATCGCAATTTGACATGTTTAAAGAGGAGATTCCAAAACTTCGAACAATAGCGGAAGAACGCAATCTGGAAAAAATAAAAATGTCTCACCGGCTTATGGATGGTGATTTGCTATTTAATATTAAAAGAGCCATTAAGGATGATAAAATTGATTTTGTAGTAATGGGTACTTCCGGTGCCACTGGGTGGGAATCCTTTTTCTTGGGTACAAATGCAGGTTCTGTAATAACAAGTATTGATGTTCCTATGTTGTGTGTACCATTAGAAACAAAATTCAAAAAAATTGAAACGATTGGGTTTACAACTCGTTTCAGACCTAAAGATAAAAAAGCACTTAAAACAGTTTTGGATATTGCAAAAAAAACTCACGCTAAAGTAAAATGTCTCTATGTGAAAACAAGTGATTCTGATGTCTCAAAAGATACAATAGATAAATGGGAAACAGAGTTCATGCAAGAACCTATAGAATTTTTTGTTATTAACAGTGATGAAGTAAAAGAAACTATATTAGATTTTATTCTGTATAAAGAGATTGATATATTGACGATGCTAACCTATAAAAGAGGTTTTTTTGAAGGATTATTCAAACCCAGTTTCACTAAAAAAGTGGCGGCAAATTTTGATATCCCAATTTTAGCCATCCATATTGATTGATGTCAGAATTAGGCTTCCAGCCGAGATCTATTTCGTTATATTTGCATTTCATCAAATGAAATATGGAAGTATATAAATCGAAAAAAGAAAGCTATTCAGCACAATTAAATACAATTAACAAAAAGTACAACAGCATCAGTTTTTTTAGACTGTTAACTATTGTACTTTTTTTAGTTTCCATCTATTATTACATTCAAACAAGCGAAGTTGTT
>JANPDC010000041.1:0-27058 GCA_031431275.1 Bacteroidota bacterium | reverse complement strand
CAAAAAAATGACAAAATTGCTATAATTTCATCAAATAATAGAACCGAATGGCACATAATGGATGTTGGCATTCTGCAAATCGGAGCGCAGAATGTTCCTATTTACCCAACAATTTCAGAAGAAGATTATGAATATATATTGAATCATTGTGAAGCAAAATACTGTTTTGTTTCTGATGAAGAAGTTTTGAAAAAAGTAAACCTCATAAAACAGAATGTTCCTAATTTAATAGAAGTTTATTGCTTTAATGAAATCGAAGGGTGTAAAAATTGGTCAGAAATTTTAAAATTAGGAGAAGATAAATCAAACCAAGATGTTGTTGAATACCGAAAAAATCATGTACAACCATTGGATTTAGCAACAATAATATACACATCGGGAACAACTGGTAGACCAAAAGGTGTTATGCTTTCACACAACAACATTGTTTCAAATGTTTTAGACTCTGCAGTTAGAATTCCCTTTGAAAATGGAGTTAGCAGGGCATTAAGTTTCTTGCCAATTTGTCATATTTACGAACGAATGTTAACATATGTATATCAATACACAGGAACTTCAATCTACTTTGGTGAATCTATAGAAAAAGTTTCAGAAAATATAAAAGAAGTTTCTCCAAATGTTATGACTGGTGTTCCAAGATTAATCGAGAAAGTATATGAAAAAATAATTGCAAAAGGTTCTGAATTAACTGGACTAAAAAAGAAATTATTTTTCTGGGCAATTGATTTAGGTTTACGATACGAACCCTACAGAGCAAATGGTTGGTGGTATGAAACACAGTTAAAATTGGCTCGAAAACTAATTTTCAGCAAATGGAAAGAAGGATTGGGCGGAAAATTAGATCTAATCACCACAGGAAGCGCAGCCTGTCAACCACGATTAGTTAATGTTTTTACTGCAGCAGGAATTTCGATTATGGAAGGTTATGGTTTATCAGAAACATCACCTGTAATTTCTGTAAATGATATGCGAAACAAAGGTTTTAGAGTTGGAACGGTAGGAAAAACTATAGCAAATGTTGAGGTCAAAATTGCACCCGATGGTGAAATTCTATGCAAAGGTCCAAATGTGATGCTTGGCTATTATAAAGACGAAACACTTACTAATGAAGCCATCAAAGACGGATATTTTCATACTGGAGACATTGGAATAATTGATAATGATGGTTTCTTGAAAATTACTGATCGCAAAAAAGAAATGTTCAAAACATCAGGAGGAAAGTATATTGCACCTCAATTACTAGAAAATGCCATGAAACAATCTCGTTTTATAGAGCAAATCATGGTTATTGGAGATGGACAAAAAATGCCTGCAGCGTTTATTCAACCCAATTTTGATTTTGTTCGTGAATGGGCAACCATGCACAATGTTCCGATTGGGAAATCAAATGCTGATGTGAGTTCAAATCCAAAAATTCAAGAAAGAATCATGCAAGAAGTGGACGAAATAAATAAAAAATTCGGAAACTGGGAGCAAATAAAACGAATTGAATTAACGCCAGACATTTGGTCTATTGATGGCGGACACCTCACTCCTACTATGAAATTGAAACGAAAAGCCGTGTTAGAAAAGTATAAAGATTTGTTTTCTAAAATTTATGAAACAGTTTAAAAACATGACAAAATTAATTCTATTTTCACTTTCACTATTTTTATTTTTTGGATGCAAACAAAATTTAGAAAATTCTACACAAAAAAGTTACCTAGACTTCTCTAAGCGCAACGATCAATGGACCGGCGGTATCAAAATGATTCCTATAAAAACACCAATAGGAAATTTCAAAGTTTGGACAAAAACTGTGGGCAATA
Organism: Bacteroidota bacterium; assembly: GCA_031431275.1. GTDB lineage: Bacteria > Bacteroidota > Bacteroidia > Flavobacteriales > Flavobacteriaceae > Flavobacterium. The sequence continues at coordinate 25,250 of JANPDC010000041.1, read as the reverse complement.
ATCCAACAATAAAGGTACTTTTGCTTCATGGTGGACCAGGATTAACTCATGAATGTTTCGAAAGTTTTGATGGCTATTTCCCTCAAGAAAGCATAGAATATATTTATTATGACCAACTTGGCTCCTACTACAGCGATCAACCAAAAGATAAATCGCTATGGACAAACGAGCGTTTTGTAGAAGAAGTAGAACAAGTTCGAATCGCTCTGGGTTTAAACAAAGACAATTTTTATCTTTTGGGTCAATCTTGGGGCGGAATTTTAGCGATGGACTATGCATTGAAATACCAAAAAAATCTAAAAGGTTTAATCATTTCAAATATGATGTCAAGTATTCCAGAATACAATAAATATGCTCAGGAGGTTTTAGGTCCAAAAATGAATCCTAAAATTTATTTTGAAATAATGCAACTTGAAAAAAATAAAGACTTTGCTAATCCAAAATATACCGAATTACTTTTTGAACATTATTACACACAACATATTCTCAGAAAACCACAAAAAGATTGGCCCGAATCTATCACAAGATGTTTCAAACACATCAATTCTCAAGTTTATATTTCTATGCAAGGTTTTAGCGAATTTGGAATTACTGGCGATGCTTATATTAAAAATTGGGATGTTTCAAAAAGATTGAAAGAATTGAAAATTCCAACATTAACAATTGGCTCAAAACATGACACGATGGATCCAAAATATATGGAATGGATGTCAACTCAAGTGGAAAATGGGCGGTTTTTATTTTGTGAAAACGGAAGTCATCTATCTCAGTATGACGATCAAAAAAATTATTTTCCTGGGGTTATTAAATTTTTACGTGAAGTAGATTCAGGAGAATTCAAGAAAGATTAATCTAAATTTATTTGCTTTTCAATTTCATGAAGCATCGCTATATATTCATTTGGAGTAACATTTTTGAAGCCCATTGAACCAATAGTCTTTCCTGTTTTATCTAATAAAACTACCAAAGGAAAAACATCAGATTTATTATATTTATCAGCTAATTTTTTATTGCTATTGGCTAATTCTGGTGCAAGTTGATTGTTTTTTTTCTTTGGAAAATCGGCTTTTACAAGAATCCATTTTTTATCAGATTCAGTTTTAAATGCTTCTGATTCAAAAATTGTTCGATCAAGTTTTATGCAAGGCGCACACCAATCAGATCCAGTAAAAACTAAAATTATATTTTTATTTTCACTATCTGCTTGTGTTTTTGCCTCATCAAAATTAGTTTTCCAGTTTTGAGAAAAACCTAAATTAATTAATAAAAGTACTATCATAGTAATATTCTTTTTCATAATTCTGACTTTTTAATTGTAAAAGTAATTACTTATCAAACATTTAAAATGTGAATTTTATTTTTTAACATAAATAAAATAAAAATATTTTATTTATTATGCTTGCATAGTATTTTTATGTATATTTGTTTTTTGATTATAAAAATGAAAGAGAAAACAATCGATTTTGTATTAAAAACAACCTGGCAAGCAGTCGCTCGAATGTACAATGAAGAAGCAGCAAACTATAATGCAACAATGGCACTTGGTTATGCGCTTTTGAGTATAGATAAAGAAAAAGGAACACCTTCAACGTCTCTTGCACCAAAAATGGGAATGGAAGCAACTTCATTAACAAGAACATTAAAAACTTTAGAGGAAAAAGGTTTAATTTATAGAGAACCAAATCCAAATGATGGTAGAGGCGTTCTATTATTTTTAACAGATTTAGGAAAAGAAAAAAGAGAATTATCAAAAAACACAGTTCTAAAATTTAACGAAACAATCAAAAATAGAGTATCGGCTGAAAAACTTCAAAATTTCATGGAAGTTTCAGAAACCATAAATGAACTTATACAAGACAAAAACATATTCAATCACAACGAAAAAATAGAAAATGAAACGTATTATTAAAAAAGTAGCAGTAATTGGATCCGGAATTATGGGTTCAGGAATTGCCTGTCATTTTGCCAATATTGGCGTTGAAGTTTTGCTTTTGGACATTGTTCCAAATGCATTAACCGATATCGAAACCAAAAAAGGATTGACACTCGAGAACAAAATTGTTCGAAACCGTTTAGTCAATGACCATTTAGCCAATGCACTCAAGTCTAAACCTTCTCCAATATATAACACAAAATTTGCAAGTCGCATTACAACAGGAAATACCACCGACGATATGGCAAAAATTGCTAATGTTGATTGGATTATTGAAGTAGTAGTAGAGCGTTTAGACATAAAGAAACTTGTCTTTGAACAAGTCGAAAAATTCCGCAAACCAGGCACATTAATCACTTCAAACACTTCTGGAATTCCAATTCATTTTATGTCAGAAGGAAGAAGCGAAGATTTCCAAAAACATTTCTGCGGAACACATTTTTTCAATCCAGCGCGTTACTTAAAATTATTCGAAATCATTCCTGGCCCACAAACTTCAAACGAAGTTTTAGACTTTTTGACCATTTACGGAGAAAAATTCTTAGGAAAAACATCGGTAGTGGCAAAAGATACTCCTGCTTTTATCGGAAATCGAATTGGTATTTACGGAATTCAATCGTTATTTCACTTAGTAAAAGAAATGGGATTAACTATTGAAGAAGTCGATAAATTAACTGGTCCAGTCATTGGTCGACCAAAATCAGCAACTTTCAGAACTGTCGATGTAGTTGGTTTAGATACTCTGGTTCACGTTGCCAACGGAATTTACGAAAATTGCCCAACAGATGAGCAACACGAATTGTTCAAATTGCCTGATTTTGTCAATAAAATGATGGAAAACAAATGGTTGGGAAGTAAAACAAATCAAGGTTTTTACAAAAAAGAAGGCAAAGACATTTTGTCTTTAGATTTAGATACTCTAGAATATCGTGCTGCCAAAAAAGCCTCATTTGCAACATTAGAACTTACAAAAACCATCGATAAACCAATTGATCGTTTCAAAGTTCTCGTAAAAGGAAAAGACAAAGCAGGCGAATTCTACAGAAAAAGTTTCTCTGGAATGTTTGCCTACGTTTCAAATAGAATTCCGGAAATTTCAGACGAATTATACAAAATCGATGATGCCATGAAAGCAGGTTTCGGTTGGGAAAATGGTCCTTTCGAAATTTGGGATGCTATTGGTGTCGAAAAAGGAATCGAAATCATGAAAGTTGAAGGACTTACTCCTGCTTCTTGGGTTACTGAAATGTTGGCTGCTGGAAATACAAGTTTTTATTCTGTAAAAGAAGGAGCAACTTATTTTTATAATATTCCAACTAAATCACAAACCAAAGTTCCTGGACAAGATTCATTTATTATCCTAAATAACATTCGCGAAAGCAAAAAAGTATGGAGTAATAGTGGCGCAATTATACAAGATTTGGGCGACGGAATTTTGAATTTAGAATTCCAATCCAAAATGAATACCATTGGTGGCGATGTTTTAGCCGCTATAAATAAAGCAATCGACCTAGCAGAAACACAATACCAAGGTCTAGTAATTGGCAATCAAGCAGCAAATTTTTCAGTTGGTGCCAATATCGGAATGATATTCATGATGGCAGTAGAACAAGAATATGACGAGTTAAACATGGCTATCAAAATGTTCCAAGACACCATGATGCGTGTTCGTTATTCTGGAATCCCAGTAATTGTTGCGCCACACGGAATGACATTTGGTGGTGGTTGCGAAATGAGTTTACACGCCGACAAAGTTGTTGCGGCCGCAGAAACCTACATGGGATTGGTAGAATTTGGCGTTGGTGTAATTCCTGGTGGTGGTGGTTCAAAAGAACTGGCATTAAGAGCATCAGATTTGTTCCGCAAAAATGATGTCGAGTTAAATGTTCTCCAAGAATATTTCATGACCATTGCTATGGCAAAAGTATCAACTTCCGCACATGAAGCATTCGATTTAGGATTATTACAACACGGTAAAGACATAGTTGTCGTAAACAAAGACCGTCAAATTGCAGAAGCAAAAAAGCATGCTTTGTTAATGGCAGAAGCGGGTTATACAAAACCTATCCAACGCAAAGATGTAAAAGTTTTAGGCAAACAAGCACTCGGAATGTTCCTTGTTGGAACAAACCAAATGGTGGCTGGAAAATACATTTCAGAACACGATTTGAAAATTGCTAATAAATTGGCTTATGTTATGGCTGGTGGTGATTTATCTGAACATACATTAGTTTCTGAACAATATTTATTAGATATCGAGCGCGAAGCCTTTTTGAGTTTGTGTACTGAAAGAAAAACTTTAGAAAGAATTCAATTCATGTTAACTAAAGGAAAACCTTTGAGAAATTAGAAAATAGAACATAGAGAATAGAACATAGATTTAAGAAAATTAAAAGTCTTTTTTCTATAATCTTAAAAAGTAAATTTATGAAAACAGCATATATAGTAAAAGCATACAGAACAGCCGTAGGTAAAGCACCAAAAGGATTATTTCGTTTCAAAAGACCTGATGAATTGGCAGCCGAAACCATCGAGTTTATGATGGCTCAATTGCCAAATTTCGACAAAACTCGAATTGACGATGTGATGGTTGGAAACGCCATGCCAGAAGCAGAACAAGGGTTGAACGTTGGTCGTCTAATTTCGCTTATGGGATTAAAAGTCGACGATGTTCCTGGTGTAACTGTCAATAGATATTGCGCTTCGGGATTAGAAACCATCGGAATGGCAACTGCCAAAATCCAATCAGGAATGGCACATTGCATCATTGCTGGTGGAGCCGAAAGTATGAGTTTTATACCAATGGGTGGCTACAAACCAACGCCTGATTATGCAGTGGCAAAAGCAGGTAACGAAGATTATTATTGGGGAATGGGACTAACATCAGAAGCGGTGGCGAAACAATTCAATATCTCTCGTGCCGATCAAGATGAGTTTGCTTTTAATTCACACAATAAAGCATTGAAAGCCCAAGCCGATGGAAAATTCGATTCTCAAATTGTTCCAATTACTGTTGAGCAAACTTTCATAAACGAAAATGGCAAGAAAGAAACCAAATCATATGTTGTGAACAAAGATGAAGGTCCAAGATTTGGAACTTCTATTGAAGGTTTGGCAAATTTGAAACCCGTTTTTGCCGCTGATGGTTCAGTAACCGCAGGAAATTCCTCTCAAATGAGCGATGGAGCAGCATTTGTTTTAGTCATGAGTGAAGAAATGGTAAAAGAACTAAACCTAGAACCTATTGCTCGATTAGTAAATTTTGCATCAGCAGGAGTTGAACCAAGAATTATGGGAATTGGACCAGTAAAAGCCATTCCAAAAGTATTAAAACAAGCAGGTTTGACTTTAAAAGATATAGATTTAATCGAATTGAACGAAGCATTTGCATCACAAGCATTGGCAGTTACAAGAGAATTAGGTTTAAATCCTGATATCATTAATGTAAATGGTGGAGCAATCGCACTCGGACATCCATTGGGTTGCACAGGGGCAAAACTATCGGTTCAGTTATTTGAAGAAATGAGATTGAGAAAAGCCAAATACGGAATTGTAAGCATGTGTGTAGGAACTGGTCAAGGAACTGCAGGAGTTTATGAGTTTTTAAATTAACTGATTAAAATATAGAAAAAATGGAAGTTTTAGAGCAGATTGAAACAAAAAAAGACATCACTAGAGGTGGACAGTTTTTAGTGAAAGAAACAAAATCAGAAAACATTTTTACTGTTGATGATTTTACCGAAGAACAAATTATGATGCGTGATTCTGTTAAAGAATTTGCAGATAAAGAATTGTGGGCGCACAAAGACAAATTCGAGAAAAAAGATTACGCTTACACCGAAGCTTGTATGAAAAAAGCAGGAGAAATGGGGCTTCTTGGAGTTGCTGTTCCTGAAGAATACGGCGGATTAGGAATGGGATTTGTATCAACCATGTTGGTATGCGACTATATTTCTGGCGCGACAGGATCGTTTTCAACGGCTTTTGGTGCACATACAGGAATTGGTACCATGCCAATTACTTTATATGGAAATGAAGAACAAAAGAAAAAATATGTTCCTAAATTGGCTTCTGGCGAATGGTTCGGAGCGTATTGTTTGACAGAACCAGGCGCGGGATCTGATGCTAATTCTGGAAAAACGAAAGCAGTTTTGTCAGAAGATGGAAAAACATATTCAATCACTGGACAAAAAATGTGGATTTCAAACGCAGGATTTTGTTCTGTATTTATTGTTTTTGCTAGAATTGGAAACGATAAAAACATCACTGGTTTTATTGTAGAAAATGATGCTTCAAACGGAATTACAATGAACGAAGAAGAGCACAAACTTGGAATTCGTGCTTCATCAACTCGTCAAGTTTTCTTTAATGAAACTAAAGTACCTGTTGAAAATATGCTTTCAGAAAGAGAAAACGGTTTCAAAATTGCTATGAATTCCTTGAATGTTGGACGTATTAAATTGGCTGGGGCTTGTTTAGATGCTCAACGTAGAGTAATCTCAAATGCAGTAAAATATTCGAACGATAGAGTTCAGTTCAATGTTTCGATCTCAACTTTTGGAGCCATTCGCTCTAAACTTGCAGAAATGGCAACGTCATGCTATGCCGGTGAAAGTGCATCGTACAGAGCAGCAAAAGATATTGAAGATAGAGTAAATGCTCGTGTTGCAGAAGGAAATTCGCATCAAGAAGCAGAATTAAAAGGTGTTGAAGAATTTGCTATTGAATGTTCTATATTGAAAGTTGCTGTTTCGGAAGATGTTCAAAATTGTGCTGACGAAGGCATTCAAATTCTTGGTGGAATGGGATTCTCAGAAGATACTCCAATGGAATCGGCTTGGCGTGATGCACGTATTGCTCGTATTTACGAAGGTACAAATGAAATTAATCGAATGCTTTCTGTTGGAATGTTAATCAAAAAAGCCATGAAAGGTCATGTTGATTTATTAGGTCCAGCATCAAAAGTTCAAGAAGAATTAATGGGAATTCCATCTTTTGAAACACCAGATTTTTCTATTTTATTTGCAGAAGAAAAATCAATTATTGCTAATTTGAAAAAAGCATTTTTGATGGTTGCTGGTGGAGCAGTTCAAAAATTTGGACCAGATTTAGATCATCACCAAATGTTATTAATGGCTGCTGCCGATATGCTTATCGAAATTTATATGGCAGAAAGCACAATCCTAAGAACTGAAAAATTAGTAAATTCTAAAGGTGAAGACAAAGCAGTAGAGCAAATTGCAATGGCAAAACTATACTTGTATCATGCTGTTGATATTTGTGCTCAAAAAGGTAAAGAAAGCATTATTTCTTTTGCTGAAGGTGACGAACAACGCATGATGTTAATGGGTTTACGCCGTTTTACAAAATATGTAAACATGCCAAACGTAGTAGGTTTAAGAGAAACTATTACAAGTAAATTAGTTGCTGAAAACGAATATTGTTTTTAAATAAATTTTTAGTTTGGTTAAATTTATTACAAAAAATGCCTAGAAAATTTCTAGGCATTTTTGTTTGTCATATTCTGATAATTATTATTTATTCCGACATTTTGCAATAATACTTTCAGAAGATGCAATAGATGCTGAATCTTTACTTTTAGTAGCAGCAATAATTGCTGTTTTTGAAGATTCAATAGCAATATCACATTGTCCTAGTTTTTGAGCAATTTGTGCTTTCAAGTTATTCGGGAAAGCAGTTTTTTCAGTAATTAGTGCTTTATTTACCCATTTCAATGCTTGTGCTAAATCTCTGTCTTTTAACAAATAATACTCCGCAGCTTCTATTAAATCCCAAGCATCTGGTTTTAGTTTTGTTGTTTTTACTCTTATCTGTTCCATGACGAATTTATCAGCATCGTGTTCTAATTTTATTTTAAACTGTACCTTTTCCCATCTAAAAACCAATGATGATGAACTTGGTAAAATATCTTCAAAAGTGAAAGTCATTGTTTCGACATTCTCTGTTAAAGGAGAAACTTTTACACTAAACCGTAAAACATCTTTTTTCTGGTCATAAGCATAAACGCCCCATTGTTTAGCATCACTATTTAAAATAATTGTCCATTCAGTTTCTCCAGGAATTGCAACTAGTGCGTATTTTCCTTTTTGCAATTCTTTTCCTTCAACTTTTATTGGATAATCAACAGAAAAAGTTGTTACATCGTTTGCTCCCATTCGCCAAATAGTTCCAAAAGGAATATCTTTTTCTCCCAATAACTTTCTGCCTCTTAACGAAGGTCGATTGTAATTTACAATTACTGAACTAATACCTACTTGCTGATTTACAGATGCTTTTGGACTTAAAATAGGCATCTTTAATTGAGCGTTTACTATTGAAGTAAAAAATAGTAATAAAAAAATTGTTCTTGAAAGATTCATATTTTTTAAATTATTAAACAAATATACTTGATTCATATTTTACTTGAGATTAATATTTTTCATTATTATCTAAAATTTTTAATAACTAGCAACTACAATTTCTTTTACTTTTTCAATTGTAACATTTTGTTTTTCTCCTAAAGAATTCCATCCTCGTTGTTCAAATCTGCTTGTAATGAAATCATCTGTTTGTAAAAAATCGTTAGTATACTCTGAAAGCCTTGTTTTTATGCCCATTTTATGAAAGAAATCAACCATATTTTGAATTGCGTTATTGGCTTTTTCTTCAATTGAGTTTCCAGATACATTAAAAACTTCAACACCAAATTGCGCTAATTTTTCTTTCTTTGTTTCAAACATTACTTGATACAAGTTTGGTGCAATAATTGCTAAAGTTCTTGCGTGATCAATTTCATAAAGCGCCGTTAATTCATGTCCAATAACATGAGTTGCCCAATCAGAAGGTACACCACATTCAATTAAACCATTAAGAGCCATAGTTGCACACCACATAAAATTCGAGGCTAATTTATAATCCGAAGGATTCTCTACAAGATTTGGACCAATGTTTACCAACGTTTTTAGTATACTTTCAGCAAATCGACCTTGCAAAATAGCATCTGTTGGATATGTTAAATATTGTTCCATAACGTGCATAAAGGCATCAACTACTCCGTTTTGCAATTGCCTTTTTGGCAAAGATTGAATAACCGTTGGATCACAAATTGAAAATTGAGGAAACAAATCAGATCCACCCATTCCTAATTTCTCTTGTGTGGATCCAATAGAAATTACAGCACCAGAGTTCATTTCTGATCCTGTTGCTGGCAATGTCAAAAAGGTTCCAAAAGGGATAACTTTTGAGATGTTTTTAAATTCGACTCTTTTTTTTAGAATATCTATCGTGTCTCCTTCAAAATTTGAAGCTGCCGATATAAATTTAACACCATCAATAACACTTCCGCCACCAACTGCAAGAATGAAGTCTACGTTTTGCTCTCTAACAATTTGAACTGCTTTTATTAAAGTTTCAAAACGAGGATTGGCTTCTATTCCTGAAAACTCAATTACTTCATAATTTTTTAAACTTTCTACAACTTGGTCGTAAATACCGTTTTTTAAAATACTTCCTCCACCAAAAGCAAATAAAATTTTACTGTTTTTAGGAATAAGTTCGGATAGTTTTTCTATTTGCCCTTTACCAAAGATGTAATTCGTTGGATTATAAAATTCGAAATTTAACATTGTCAAAATTTGTTTAAAGTGAAGAATGTTCGTGATAAATCTTGCTAATTATTTTCCAGTTGTTTTCAAACTTGAGTAAAAACATATAATCTGTGTAAATAAGTACACCTTTTCTACTTAATTCAATCTTGGCTGTTGCGGCTTCACCAGTTATATCTAATGAAACAACTTTACCATCTAGTTTTCTAGAAGTTGGGTCAAATTTTGGGTCAAGTTTCCGCTTCTCAATATCCGAAATCCAGTCGGCAATTGTATATTTATCAATTGCATTATCTTTTTCTGGAAAAAGCATGGCAAATTCTGGATGAAATCCTTCTGCCATCGATTGGGTGTCAAAATCATTAAATGCTCCATTGAAATAACATTTTTTAATCATTTCTTTAATTGTTTGTTCTTCCATAGTTTCTTTTTTTGCACATGAAAAGGTTAGCCATAAAATCGAAATTAAAATTCCTGTAATAATTTTTATTTTCATTATTTTTTTATTTAAAATTGATTTTACAATATTAAAATATACTTTTGTATTACAAAAATGAATTATTATAATAAGAACTATTACTAAAAATAATGAATAACATTACCGTTCAACAACTAAAAATCGTTTACGAAATAAAAAATTTAGGTTCAATGACCAAAGCATCTGAAAAATTATTATTAAGTCAGTCTGCTTTAAGTCATCAAATCAAAGATTTAGAGTTCATTATTGGCAAAAATGTTTTTAATAGAATTGGAAGAAAATTAATATTAACAGAAATTGGAAACGAAATCTATCAATCGTCAGAAAAAATTATTGAAGAATTAAAAAAGTTAGATTCTAACATAAATAAACTTATCAACGAAGATTCAGGAATAATAAAAATTAGTACTGAGTGTTATTCATCTTATAATTGGCTACCCAAAATAGCGGTAGACTTTGGAGTGAAATTTCCAAACTCTCAAGTAAAAATAATTACTGAAGCAACTGTAAACACAAGTAAATATCTAAATACTGGCGAATTAGACATAGCAATAACTAGCCGAAAAAACATAGAGAATAACAACTATAAATACACCAAAATTTTTGATGATAAATTAGTAGTTTTAGTGCCAAAAAACAATCTCTTATCTTCACTTAAAAAAATTAAAGTAGCTGATTTTAAAGAGCAAACACTTTTGGTATATGATGTTTTAGATAGTGACTTAGATATTTTTCAAAAAATATTAATCCCATCAAATTGTACTCCAAAAAAGATAATAAAATTGCCATTAACCGAAATCATTCTCGAAATGGTCAGAGTAAATCTAGGAATTACTGTTATGGCTAATTGGCTAGTTCCTAAAAATACGAATAACGATTTTGTAATAATACCATTAGATCATAAAGAGTCAGACAGAACTTGGTACATGGTTTCAAATAAAAATTCAACATCAATTCAAGAAAAATTTATTGAATTTACAATTGAAAATTTAAATTCGAAAATGATTTGATTTATTAATTACACGAACAACGCATGATGTTAATGGGTTTACGCCGTTTTACAAAATATGTAAACATGCCAAATTTAGTAGGTTTAAAAGAAACTATTACAAGCAAATTAGTTGCTGAAAACGAATATTGTTTTTAGTAACAACTAGATTAAACTAAAAAACCGCTAAATCTTTTATTAGAATTAGCTAGCGGTTTTTAGTTTGTAAAATATTTTACTCAACAATCAATTTTTTAGAAGCACTTTTTCCATCACTTTCAACATTAATTATATATACTCCTTTTGAAAGGTTATTGAAATTAAATTCTTTGAAAAATGTTAAATTAGAATTTTTAAATGTTTCATTAAATATTGCTCTTCCAGAAATATCGTTCAAACTAATCTTTACATCTTCATTTGTGCTTAATGAAATTGAAATTAATCCATTGGACGGATTTGGGTATACTGCAAAAACTTCAAAATTATTCTGATTGGTAGACAAAGCGGTTGCTGTAACTTTGAAATTATCAATAATAACTCCATCATTATTTGCACCATCATCAGTTTCCATTACAAATCTTAATATCGTATTTGCATTTTGTGGTAAATCATATAAATAATGTTTGACAACTGCATCTCTACCTGTCCATTGTCCTCCAATACAATTTTGACAATCAACTCCATTTGGTAACCTGGAACTATTATACCAATTCGTTACCACTCCTGTACCAAGATTTGACCAAGTTGTTCCACCATCATTTGAAGTTTGAACGTAGAGTAAATCAAAATCTGGCTCTAAATCAAATGCCATGTCGAATTCTACTTTTGGATTCGTTACACTAGATAAATCATAACATCTAGAAAAAAGGTATGATTTAGTTTTGTCTGCATAATTACCTGAGAGTTTTGTAGCATATACTTTAGAGGCACTCGTCAAAAATGTTTTGTTACCAAGTGTTCCTCTTTCCCAAATTGAATTTGAATTTCCGCTTGATTCAATAGAAACTAAATTATCTGATAAATTTTCAAAAGTATTTGTTGAATTCACAACATCATTCGAGTTAACTACAATTATAGATGATTTTGTATTGTTTGTTACATCACCGTCTCCAGATGTAGTTATTGTTACTGATAAAATATGAGTACCAACTGATAATGATGCTATTGGAAAAGTAAAATTTTGAGTGCCACATACTGCTAAACTACCATTCCAAACAGTATTTGTTGATGCTCCACCATCAATTGAATAGGCTACTGATACAGATGATATTACATTTGTACCCGAATTTCTAAAAACTATCGAAGGATTAATTGAAGTTCCACAAGCGACATTGATAAATTTTGATACGCTCTTTATGGCAACGTCTGTTGGAAAAGCAACATATTGATTACCCACATTTACTGCGAACCAAGCATTAGTAACACTAATATATTCTTGACTTGTTGAACAATATAGATTACTTGCAACGTCTAAAGAAGCTACTCTCGCATCTGCGAAAGTAGAATTTGCAGTTAAATAATCTCTTTCAATAAAATAGGCAATTTCAGCTGCTTTCAACATTCCAATTCCAATTACATTATAATTATCTGGAACTGGTGCATTATTTGTACCAACTTCTCCAACTGATAGAAGAAAAAACCATTTATTCAATACACCACTGTTAGTATGAACACCACAATAATCATTGCCACCAGTATTTCCATTAGGAATACAAGAAGCCTCATCGCCTGTAGCAATCCAGTTAGTTCCTAAATAAGTGCTTGGATCTCCTTTCAGAATCGGGTTAGACATGGAACGTAAACCCCCAGATGTGAAATCTTCACCAACTTGCCATACTGCAGGAATAACAGTACCAGATAGTGAGCCTGTTCTTCCATATTGCTCAATACAAGCACCCCAAATATCAGAAAATCCTTCATTCATAGCGCCTGATTGATTTTGATATGCTAATCCGGCTGTGTAGGTACAAACAGCATGACCAATTTCATGACCGCAAACATCAATTGACGTTAACGGATTTGTAGTACCATCACCATAACTCATCACTGAACCATTCCAAAATGCATTAAATAAACTTTGATTTGCTACTTTTCTGTAGTGAACATAACTTTTTATTTTTGCTCCAAGATTATCGTAACTATTTCTTGCAAAAGTATTCAACCAAAAATCGTAGGTTTTCTCTGCACCCCAATGAGCATCTAAAGCAGCATTGTCTTTATTTGCATTTGCAAACTCAGCAGCAGTCCAGTTATTATCAGTATCCATAAAATTAGTTGTAGGATATGAAACTGTTCTAGCAGAATTATAAGTAACTATTCCATTACCCGTTCCTCGAGTTGCTTCGTTCAAAACATATTTTCCTGCAACAAGACTTGTTTCTATCGATTGTGAACCACTGTAACGAGTAGCGGCATTTCCAGTAATAAGTTTTTCGAATTTTTGAGATTTATTTTTAATTTCCTTTTGAGGAATTAATTGATTTGCATGTTTGATTATAGGATCTTTAAATAAAATTTCACCCGAATGAGCATCAACATATATTTCTTCTCGCGAAATTGGCTCTAACGAATAAATATCAAATTTATATGCTAATCTTATTTCTCCTGTTTTAACTAATGGAAAAATAACCATTTCTCCCTCTGGTTTTTTGTATTCCATAGCTAGGGCATCTTCTGGGGAATCCCATAAAAATTTCAACCCTTTTGAAGCCTTAATTGCCAAATCAAATCCATTTGATTTTAGTATACTTGGGGTCAAATTTAATCCTTCGGCATTATATAATTCTCCATTGATAGATAAAACATTTTCATTTTGAATATGAGTAATCAACATCCCGAACTCCACTTTTAGTCCTTTGTAGAACTGTTGCTGTCTGATATGAGAAATTCCTTTTTGGTCTAGAGATGATGTTTTTTCAACAAATGTATATCCTTTTCCAAGTTTATATTTTTTAGAAAAGAGACTTATTGCTGTTTTGGAGTCAATATCTGAATCAAACTTTAATGTTTTTTGATACTGAATACCTTCCCTTAATGGTTCGTTTTTTTGAGAAAAACTGTTTACTGTTATTAAAACAGCAGAAATGAGTAGAATAATTTTTTGAATTTTCATTAAAATTGGTTTTTTGTTGGTAATTGTATAATTTACAAATATAACAATTGTTAGTCTAATTAAAAAAATTAAAACACAAAAAGTAAATTTTAAATAAAAATGTTTAATTTTATAAAAAAAACATGAAAAATTCAAATTCTAGAAGAAACTTTATAAAAAACACTACCTTTTTGTCAATTGGAACTTTTTTTACTTCGAATCTTTTTGGTAAAAATTTATTGGAAGAAAATAAAAACTTTGAAAATCTAAATTTCACAAATTCTGAAATAATTGAGGGTTTGTATTCTTTGCCTAAACTTCCATATTCATATGACGCTCTTGAACCACACATTGATAAAATGACAATGGAAATTCATTACAGTAAGCATCATAATGCTTATGTAAACAACCTCAATAAGGCACTTGAGACCTTGGACAAAGATTTAATCGAAAAATCAAAAACATTAGATTCTATCTTTGAGAACATATCTAAATTCCCTGAACCCATAAGAAATAACGCTGGTGGACATTACAATCATACTCTTTTTTGGAGTCTTTTGAAACAAAATGGCGGTGGAGAGCCAAAAGGAAAACTTGCTGATGGCATAAAATCAAGTTTTGGAACATTTGAAGAATTTAAAAAACAGTTCGCTGATGCATCTATGAAATGTTTTGGGTCGGGATGGATTTGGCTTGTGGTTCAAGATAATAAATTAGTTATTGGATCTACAGCAAATCAGGATAATCCATTGATGCGTTTAAAAGGAAAAGGATTAAAAGGAAAACCAATTTTAGCTTTAGATGTTTGGGAACATGCCTATTACCTAAAGAATCAAAATCGTAGAGCAGAATATATATCTTCTTTTTGGAATGTAATAAATTGGGAAATTGCTGAAAATTTTTATAATACTATTTAAAATTATGTTTTATAAATATTTAATTGTTAAATTTTCAAGTTGTTAATGGAACGCACTTCAAAACACAAGCAAACTTAAATAATTTTTAAATGATAAACCCATCAATTCACGGATGGATTGATAAATTTTTTATTAGTCAACAAACCGAAAATCAATTATTTGATGTTAACGAATTTTACTCAGAACTTCGACGGTCTGGTTTTTTGTTTGGAAACACAATTTCTTTAGATTCTCGTTTTGGTCTAGAAAATAAGGAATGGTTAAAAGGCGAATTAGCAAAAGTTCATTTGCTAGATACACTTTATAAAATTTTTGTTTTCAATAAAAATAGTAAATCAGAGCTCGAATTCATTGAAATAACTATTGAATTCTACGAACAAATAAATCCACATCGATTTAATTTTTTAAAAAAGATTTTACCAAAAAATTCTAACTCAACACATTTAGAAAATATCATTGACGAACGTATTCATATTAATGAAAATCTAATCAGTAAAAATTTTTCTAATTTAGCAACGAATGCCTTTTTGTTTGTAGATGTTTTGGCGTTTCAGTATTATTTGATTCATTCTTCAATTAACGAGATTTACCTGAAAAATATCGAAGAAACGATCCTAAATATTATTTCTTTAGCACTAAAAACCAAAAGCAAGAAATCTGAACATGATGATTTAATTATCAAATTATTTGAGACTTCACTTCGATATAGTAAACAGTATATCTCTAGTAATAATAGTTTAGAAACTTTAGATTTAGATTATTTCACAAATGATTTTGAAAAAAAATATTTTATTGATTTAACGAGTCTTGCGGTTTGGCATGAAGGAAAGATAAAAAACGAACAACATTTTTTCTTACTTAAATTAGCCGAAAGATTATCAATTTCTGAAAAGTTTGTCGAAGAAAGCATTACGGAAACTCATGCTTTCATAATTAAAAATAAAAATAAAATTCCATATTTTAATAAATCTAATGCTGTAAAAAGTTTCTATGATCAAACTACTGATAAAGTTTCAACTTTAATTTTGAGAAACAAAAAACGATTAGAAAAAGAGATTACTCAAAGCAAGGAATTAATGATTTTACTAGCCATTTCAACCCGAAGAGATTTAGATGAATCAGAAAAGAAAAAAGTAAAAAGTCAATTACTGGATATTTGTAAAACTATCCCTTCGTTAACATTATTTTTGATTCCTGGTGGAAGTTTATTATTACCATTACTCATCAAATTCATCCCACAACTCTTACCATCGGCTTTTAATGAAAATTTAGAGGAAAAATAAAAAGAAAACGCTAATTAGTACCAGCGTTTTTTATTCTTTTTCGAAGCATCCGATTTTCTGGAGTTCGTATATTTGTTTTTATTTCTCAAATCAGGTTTTTCATCAGGATTTGGCTCTTCTGTTTTCCATGGATAAGGATGATCATTTATCGTTTTTACATTCACTTTTATCAATTTTTGAATGTCTTTCCAATATCCTTCTTCGTCACGTCCACAAAAAGAAATTGCAATTCCGCCATTTCCTGCACGACCCGTTCTACCAATACGATGCACATAAGTTTCTGGTATGTTTGGTAAATCAAAATTAATCACAAAAGGCAACTGGCTAATATCTATACCTCTAGCAGCAATATCAGTGGCAACTAAAACACCTACTTCTTTATTTTTAAAGGCGTCTAAAACTCGCTGTCTTGCATTTTGAGATTTATCTCCGTGAATTGCTTCTGCAGCAATATCTTGCTTTCGCAAGGCTTTTACAACATTGTCTGCTCCATGTTTTGTTCTTGAAAAAACTAAAACATCAGACAAATTTTCATTTTTAATCAAATGATACAATAATTGCCTTTTATCTGATTTATCAACATAATACAATCGTTGTTCTACAGTTTCTGCAGTTGACGAAACGGGTGTAACAGAAACATATTCTGGTTTTGAAAGAAAAGTTTCTGCCAATTCTCGAATTGCCATGGGCATTGTTGCAGAAAAAAGCAATGTTTGACGATTTTTTGGTGTTAGTTTAACAATTTTTTTTACATCATTAATAAAACCCATATCTAACATTTGATCTGCTTCATCTAAAACTAAATGATGTATATGATCAAAATCAATATATCCTTGTTTATGTAAATCTAATAATCGACCTGGAGTCGCCACTAAAATATCAATTCCTTTTCTCAAAGTATCAACTTGTGAAACTTGTGATACACCACCAAAAATAGTTAATTGAACCAAATTTGTATATTTACCATAAGTATCAAAACTTTCTCCAATTTGAACTGCTAGTTCACGAGTTGGAGTTACTACAAGTGTTCTAATTTCTTTTGCTTTCTTTGATGAACCTACAATTCGGTGTAATTGATGGATAATTGGTATAGCAAATGCTGCGGTTTTTCCTGTACCCGTTTGAGCACAACCCACAATGTCTTTACCAGAAAGAATAATTGGTATTGCTTTTTCTTGAATTGGAGTTGCACTGAGATAACCTTGTTCAAAAACGGCTTTTTGAATACTATTAGATAATGATAAATCTTCGAATAACATAGTTTAAATTTGTGCAAAGATAGGCTTTATTAACTCAAAGAAAACGAAACTTTGAAGCCAAATTGGAGATATTAATTTTTTTGAGAGTTCGATTTTATAAAATCAGTTACTAAATGACCTATCAATTTTCCGATCAAATGATTATTTTTTTCTTCTCCAAGATCAGGAGCACCTTCGCAAATATGCAAGTAGGAAGTATTTTTTGATTTTCCGAAAAAAGAAACAAACTGTCTGAGTTCTTCAACAGAAAATCCGCTCAAAGTCATGGCACTACTAGCAATGTTTGGAATTGCATCTAAATCAATCTCAAGTCCAAAATAGTCATTTGAAACAAAGTCATTTGCAAATTCCAATTCTTTGAAAAAATTTTTCTGCCTTCTTATGTTAATCTCATCATAGGTGTTGAAACGAACTCTATCCTCAATTTTTTTAAGAATATCTAAAACATTTTTAGAAGTATAGTTTTCATGAAGACCAAAAATAAAATATTTTTTTAAAAAACCTTCCTCATAAGCATACGAAAAACCATTCCCACTATGTCGACCTTCAAGTATGCGAAAGTCAGAATGAGCATCAAAGTTGATTGCGTTTATAGGTTTGCCTTTAGCAAGTGCAGTTCCTTTTATACAACCATAGGCATTATTATGACCTCCACCAATAATTATGGGCACTTTTCCTGACATTACAATTGTACTAATTATATGTGAAACCTCTTTATCAATCGATTCCACTAATGAATGCAATTTTTTTCTATCGCCAATTAGATTAAAATTTAGATTTTGAGCTTCCTCCATTTCAGACGAAACATCTAACTGACCAAGAACTAACAAATCATAACCTTTACTAAATCTGTTATGTTGAATGTTAGCAATACTGCTGATGGCACTTTTCCATGCGGAGGAAGTTCCTGGTCGACCAAAGTTTGCCCTAACTCCAACATCTTCAGGAATACCAAAAAGCACATATTTAGCATCTGTATTTTCTATAAATGTTTTGATATCAATTCCTTTTGGAACAGTTAGCATTTTTTCACCAAATTTAACTTCTCCACTGCGGTGGTTCGTTACTTTTGCCAAATCAGAAATGTAAAAAGGAATAAGTTTTTCCATAGTTAAATTCAAAAAATCAAAAGTACATTTAAAATTAATTAAATTTAATTAACATAAATATTTTTTTAAAAAATTAAATATTTATATTTGCCAATTAACATATATTTTAGAAAAATGGAATCAGAATACGAAGAAGAGGAAACAGCTCCAAGAATTTCAAAATTAAAAGTAGCCGTTTTTTTGTTATCACTAGCCTTGATTGGTTGTTTGATATACATAACAACATTAATTACTAAAACCAGTGAGATTCAAAAAGAAGTTGTAGTTGTCAAAAAAGATAAAGATAAAATTTTAGGCGATTTCAATGCCTTGAAAATTATTTATGACAACGCAATTGCAGAAAACACAGCAATGTCTCAAGAATTGATTATTGAAAGAGACAAAATTGTTCAATTGATGGAAGATATCAAGAAATCAGATGGAAGCATTGCAGTATTAACAACTTTCAAAAATAAATTTACTCTTTTAGACGGTAAAATGAAGAATATGGTTGTTGAGGTTAATGATTTATTAACTAAAAACAAAAATCTTAGTTCTAAAATAGATAGCACAAACATCGTTTTGAGTACAGAAAAATTATACTCAAAAAATTTATCTGAAAAGAATGAAGTTTTAACAAAAACTGTTGAAAAAGCATCTGAGTTGACACTTTTAAATTTCAAATGCACTCCTCTAAAAGTCAAAAGTTCTGGTAAAGAATCTGAAACAGATCAAGCAAGTAAAGTAAATCGATTGAGGATTAGTTTTTTTATTGCAGAAAATAGAATTGTTGATGACTTAGAAAAAAAATATTATGTACAGGTTATTGACCCAGGAAATAATGTTTTAGGAGAAAAGAAAACTATTCGATTCAAAGATGTTACGTTGACTTATTCTTTTGAAAAAAATGTAAATTACAGCAAAAAATCAATGGAAATAACTGAAGATTTACCAGGTACCTCATTTGCAAAAGGAACCTATTATCTAAAAGTTTTTGATAAAAACGAAGTGGTTAGTAACACGAGTTTTGTATTGAAATAAAACATCAGAATAATTTTAAAAAAGAGGATTTTCAATTTTGAATCCTCTTTTTTGATTAAAAACCTTTTTGCAAAATCAAAAACACAATAAAAATATAATTTTTTAGTTCTATTAAAAATCATATAAATGAAATCAATATTTTTTCTCTTTTTTTTTACAAGCATTCTTTTTTCTCAAACCGACTCCAACAAACTCGACGAAAACGGTAAAAAACACGGTGTTTGGAAAGGCTATTTCGAAGCATCAAAAAGACTTCGTTATGAAGGTACATTTGAGCATGGAAAAGAAATTGGAACTTTTAATTATTATGATGATACAAAAGCAGTCAACATAATTGGTGTTCGAGTTTTTAACTCAAAAGACAATTCTGCATACACAACTTTTTACGATCAAAAAAAGAATATTGTTAGCGAAGGAAAAGTTATAGACAAAATAAAAGAAGGAATTTGGAAATATTATCACGAGGCATCCAAAACTGTTATGACACAAGAGAATTATAAACTCGGAAAACTCAGTGGTGTCAAATCAATTTATTACAAAGACGGAAAAATTGCTGAAGAAACCAATTATATCGACGGAGTAAAAAATGGTATTTATAAAAACTTTTCTGAAAAAGGAATTCTACTAGAAACCGTTAATTATAAAAATGATGAATATGACGGTTTAGCCACTTACAGAGAAACTGACGATAAAATCACGGCTCAAGGAATATTTAAAAACGGGAAAAAAGCAGGAATCTGGAAGTTTTACAAAGATGGCAAACTCGTGAAATCCGAAAATTTTAACAAACAAGGTAAAAAATTTCAAAAAAAAATAAAAGTATAATTTCTCGTCAAACTACAACATTGTGATTATCTTTGTATTCTAAAAATTAAAGAATAATGAAACGTGTTGTAATTGGACTTTCTGGTGGAGTAGATTCTAGTGTTGCCGCCTATTTATTGCAACAACAAGGCTACGAAGTTATTGGGCTTTTTATGAAAAATTGGCACGATGATTCAGTGACAATTTCAAACGAATGTCCGTGGCTTGAAGATAGCAACGACGCCCTTTTAGTTGCAGAAAAACTTGGAATACCTTTTCAAACTGTCGATTTGAGTGAACAATACAAAGAAAAAATTGTTGATTACATGTTCGATGAATACGAAAAAGGTCGAACTCCAAATCCAGATGTGTTGTGTAATCGCGAAATCAAATTCGATGTTTTTATGAAAATTGCACTTCAACTTGGAGCAGATTTTGTAGCAACAGGTCACTATTGTCGCAAAGGCGAAATCGAAGTTGATGGAAAACTCACCTATCAACTATTAGCAGGAAAAGATGAAAATAAAGACCAATCTTATTTTTTATGTCAACTTTCACAAGAGCAACTTGAGAAATCTCTTTTCCCAATTGGAGAATTGACCAAACCTCAAGTAAGAGAAATAGCCACCCAAATGGAATTAGTAACTGCTGATAAAAAAGATTCACAGGGTCTTTGTTTTATTGGTAAAGTTAGATTACCCGAGTTTTTGCAACAAAAATTACAACCAAAAGAAGGTTTAATATTTGAAATTGAGAACGATTCTGAAATTTATAAATCAACAGAAAAATCATTTTCAACAAAAGAAGAAGAACTGAATTTTTTATCCCAAAATAGAAATTACACTAAAGAATCAGCCGTAAGAGTTCTTGGAAAACATCAAGGAGCACATTATTTTACAGTTGGACAACGCAAAGGACTCCATGTTGGCGGCACAAAAGAAGGTTTATTTGTTTTAGAAACTAATGTGAAAACCAATACCATTTATACAGGTCAAGGTTCCAATCATCCTGGTTTATTCAAAAAAGTTTTGTTTGTTGATAAATCTGAAACACATTGGGTTAGAAAAGATTTAGAATTAAAAAATGGTGAAACCAGTCATGTTATGGCGCGTGTTCGTTATCGACAACCGTTGCAAAAAGCAATATTGCACCAATATGAATCTGGTTTGTATGTAGAATTCGATGAAATGCAATCAGCCATAACATCCGGTCAATTTGTAGCTTGGAATATTGATGATGAATTAGTTGGTTCGGGAGTAATTTCGTAAATTTGATTTTTAAACTAAATAATTATGAAAAAATTTATACTATTTTTTGTTTTATTTTCGAGTTTTTGTAGTTTCTCGCAAACACAAGACGCATGGGTTTACTTCAAAAACAAACCAAATGCAGCCACTTTTTTAGCCAATCCACTAACCATGTTAACGCAACGTTCATTAAACAGAAGAATTTTGCAGAACATTCTGTTAGACAATATAGATGTTCCAATTCACCAACCTTATATTGACATGATAACAACTGCCTTTGGAATTACTGTAAAGGCAAAATCAAAGTGGATGAATTGTCTTCATGTTCAAGGAAATCAAACCAACATCAGTGCTCTCTTAAATTTTACATTTGTTGACCGTTTGGAATATGCTGATCGAACATTGAATAATAAAAATGTAAATTATGTACCTCAAAATAATCCAGTAAATAAAAATTTGTCTACGGCAACTAGTTTTAATTATGGAAGTTCTTCAAATCAGATTTCGATGCTAAATGGCAACCTGCTTCATCAGCAAAATTTCACTGGAACGGGAATTCAAATTGCCGTTTTTGATGCTGGTTTTCCGGGAGTAAACACTGCACAGCCATTCGCAAGATTATTGACCAACAATGCCATTCTAGGAGGATATGATTTCGTGAGTAGAAATGCAAATTTCTATACAGGAAATTCACATGGAACATTAGTTTTGTCCTGTATGGGTGGATTCAAAGAAAATCAATTAGTGGGAACAGCTCCTGATGCGAAATTCTATTTGTACATCACTGAATATGCTCCAACCGAAGAAATAATTGAAGAATCAAACTGGGTCGAAGCTGCTGAAGAAGCAGACAGAGTTGGTGTTGACATTATTACTTCTTCTTTAGGTTATTTCGAATATGATAATCCTGCACACAACCACACCTATAGTGACATGACAGGAAACAAAGCATTTATTTCTCGAGGCGCAAATTTAGCCTTTTCGAAAGGAATTATAGTAGTTTCATCTGCAGGAAATAGTGGTAGTTCCTCAGATCCGTACATTGCAGTTCCAGCAGAAGCAAACAATGTGTTGGCAATCGGAGCAGTAAAATCTGATAGAAATTATGCTAATTTTAGTTCAATTGGTCCAAGTTTTGACGGTAGAATAAAACCCGATGTTATGGCACAAGGTCAAGCAGCAGTTTTATCAAATACCAGCGGAACAATTACAACCGCAAACGGAACTTCTTTCTCAGGACCAATTTTAGCAGGAATGGTGGCTTGTCTTTGGCAGGCTTTACCAAATTTAACCAACAGTCAAATTATTGATTTAGTAAAACAATCCGCAGATAGATATACGAGCCCAAATGCACAATATGGATACGGAATTCCTGACTTTCAAAAAGCAATAAATTTGAATCTAAGTGTTAATTCAGTCATTAAACCAGACCTATTACAGGGTTTCGTATTGTATCAAACTCCAAATACCGATTATGTTTCATTTGCATTTCCTAAAGATATTTCTAGGGCTTCAATAACTTTTTTCGATGTTTTAGGTAAAAAATTATATCAAAAAGACATCACCGTTGATGATAATGCTGTACCAATATCCACTTGGAATACTGGTGTTTATTTGTTTAATATTGATGCCGATAATAAAGTTCAAACTGGGAAATTTTTGAGAAAATAAATGAATAAAATCAAAAAACTTTTTGGAATTGAATATCCAATCATTCAAGGCGGAATGATATGGAATAGTGGTTATAAACTAGCAAGTGCAGTTAGTAACTGTGGAGGTTTAGGACTAATTGGTGCAGGATCAATGTATCCAGAAGTTTTGCGAGAGCACATTCAAAAATGCAAAAAGGCAACTCAAAAACCGTTTGGTGTAAATGTTCCCATGTTGTATCCAAACATTGAGGAAATCATGCAGATTTTGGTCGATGAAGGTGTAAAAATTGTTTTTACATCGGCTGGAAATCCAAAAACATGGACAAAATTTTTGAAAGACAATAATATCACAGTTGTTCACGTTGTGAGTAGTAGCAAATTTGCTCTAAAAGCGCAAGAGGCAGGAGTTGATGCAGTTGTAGCAGAAGGTTTTGAAGCTGGTGGTCACAATGGTCGTGAAGAAACTACCACGCTGACACTAATTCCAATGGTAAAAGAGCAAATTTCTATTCCGCTAATAGC
Source organism: Bacteroidota bacterium (assembly GCA_031431275.1). Taxonomy (GTDB): domain Bacteria; phylum Bacteroidota; class Bacteroidia; order Flavobacteriales; family Flavobacteriaceae; genus Flavobacterium. The sequence goes on along the minus strand of JANPDC010000041.1, from coordinate 1,343 downwards.
CGCTGGCGGAATCGCTTCTGGACGCGGAATGCTTGCTGCCATGATTCTTGGTGCCGATGGCGTTCAAATGGGAAGTAGATTTGCAGCATCGACAGAATCATCTGCACACGAAAAATTTAAACAAACAATTTTAGAAACCAACGAAGGTGATACACAACTGACTCTAAAAGAGTTAGCACCAGTTCGATTAATTAAAAATAAATTTTTCGAACAAGTTCAAGAATTGTATTCAAAATGCCCAACAAAAGAAGATTTAGAAAACCTTTTGGGTAAAAGAAGAGCAAAACGAGGCATGTTCGAAGGCGATCTGATTGATGGCGAACTAGAAATTGGTCAAATTGCAGGTTTAATTCATGAAATTTTACCAGTAAAATCAATTATCGAAAATGTTGTTGCAGAATATGAATTGGCACGAAATGAATTCAATAATTTAGAATTATAATTTTTAGAAATGGATAAAAAAGGAATCAAATTTTTAGTTTTATGTTTTTTATGTTTTAACATACAGTCTTTTGGTCAAATTGTAAAATTCAAAACAACATCAATTAGCATCGCCTCTAAAAACAAAAATAGTTCTTGGGAAAAATTTACAAGTCCAAAACCCGTTGTTAATATTGTTTCTTTAGACAACGAAAAAGCAAGAATGATTATTTACTCCGAAGTGATTCAAGTATTTGATATCATAAAATATTTTGATGTTGAAATTACTCCAAAAAACGATACCGCAAGTTTTGCAGCCAAAGATCAAGATGGCGACGGTTGTATTGTTTCTATAATTACCCGAAAAAATCAAGGAAATAGACAACAACTATACATCAAATACCAAGACAGAATTGTGCTGTTTAATTTGGAGTTGGTGAAATAGTAACAGTTATCAATTTTTCCAATACTCGCTATAAAAATTTTCAGTTTCCATTAATTTTTGATGATTACCAAATTCAGAAATTGTTTTATTTTCAAGAATATAAATAGTATCTGCACTATTTTTTAGAATGTTCAAGCGATGTGAAATAAAAAATATCGCACAATTACTTTTTATTTTTTTCAAAAGTTCTAGTGTGAAGTTTTCCGTATTTCTATCCATTGCAGCAGTTGCTTCATCAAGAATCAAAAATTGAGGTTTTTTGTGCAAAACTCTTGCAAGTGCAATAATTTGTTTTTGTCCACCGCTCAAATTCAAACCTTCTTCGCCAAGTATAGTCGCAAGACCTTGTGGCAATTGATTAAAATATTTGTCAAAACCAAATTCTTGAAAAAATTCTAATAATTTCTCTGGATTTTCTACTTTTCCAAGCAATATATTATCAATAACATTTCCATTAAAAATCGTTATTTCTTGTGGA
>JANPDC010000040.1:0-2405 GCA_031431275.1 Bacteroidota bacterium | reverse complement strand
GTGGTTACTCTTGTACCACCCGTTGTTCCTGAACCATTATTCAAATCTACCATGTAATGATATTCTATTGGGCTAACTTCAAAAGTTTCAACACACACCGATATCATTCTATTGGTTTGCATATCGACTTGATTGTAACTCAAATCTCTTTCATTCAACACTTGTGGTGTTAAATCACTATATTCTTCTTTTGTGTAATCATATTTGAGTAGGAAAGTATCAAATTCACCATTTTCTTTTTCATTGAAAAATAATTTTTTGAAATATAAAAATAGATAATATTTTTTTCTAGGTTACATCTTTTAAGTTTTAAACAATTTTAAATCACACAATAATAAATTTCGTTACATTTTTGTTAAAATCAAGCCCATTGTGGGTATGTTAAACAGCGGTTGACCATCATTATAAAAACTACTAGGATTTATTCTTGATATTAAAAATCTACTCAAATTAAAGTTTATAGTTTCTGGAAAAGTCCCTAATCTTGTAATAGTATAATAACTATTTATATTTCGTGAGTATTCTAAAAAATGTCCATCAAGATAATTATCTATTGATCTCTTTGTGCCAGATGAATATATATTATCTAGATTAGTTTCATTTAAATTATCATATAGAACAATACCGTTTTTTTCTAATTTATACTTTATTATTATTATGTCTTTAAAGTAATAACTACTTTCTGGACCTTGATATACTGATTTTGATAAACGTTGATCTACTTTTTCAATTTTTAACTTCAAAAAAAGTCCATTTTGATTGTATTGCCACAAACCAACATATTGGTTTCTCTCATTATTGGTATCTACAACATATGTACCATTATTACCAATTTTAACATAGTCGTTTGGATTTGCAAAAGATATGGTATGAATTACTGGATATTGTGCTATTGCAATGTTAGTAACTAAAAGTATTAGAGTTTTTATTATTGTTTTCATTTTTAATTAATTACAGTTAATGGGTATAATTTCATTTTCATTTGCACTAAGAGTTTGTTTTTTCCAATCATTACTTGGTATATCTTTTTGATATAGTTCTAACATACTATCAAATTTTTCTTTTTTCATAAATTGAAGTAAACCTAGTTTTTGTTTTTCTAAATTATCACTTATTCTCACTTTGTCCGCAAAACTATCTTCAAAAATTTGAATAACAGATTTCATTATTGGTAATTTTTGTTTAAAAGCAATTTTATTTTTAATTTTTAATGCAAGTGTACCACTAGTAGTAGTTACATATATCGCAAACTCCTCGGTAGGCCTTGTAGACACATTAGCAACTTCAGCAAGGGCGATAAAGTCTGCAAACGAAAATACACTGAAAGTTACGCCATCTATGTGACAATGTATAAAGCCAATACAATTTAGATTTGATTGTGTAAGCAAGCCACCAACTTCTAATCTTACTGAACCTTGAGTTTCAGTATTATTTGAATCTCCATTTATTTGAGTTGAAAAAGTAGTTCCTAAACTAGAATTTTGATACATTGCATATGCTGTTTCAAAATTTTGAGTTGATGCTCTGTTAGTCAAGTCTGTTAATAAAGAATTGAATACTCCATCTTGGTCTTTTTCTCCTAATTCTTTACATGGTAAAGTTAAATTTAGCACAGGTGTTGTTGAAACCCCATTCCCACCTCCCTGTGGGTTGGAACCTGTTGGATTGTTGTTATTATTGTTGTAACCTGTATTCCCATTCCCGTTGCTACCATTATAATAGCCCGATCCACCAAAATTTCCATTACTACCTCCGCCGAAGCCTCCGCCTCCAGAATTTCCTCCAGCATCGCCAGCATCACTACACGGTTCTGAAATCCAAGTGTCATTTACGTGATCGTCTGGACCTGGTGCTTCTTTAAAAAATCTAGGATTTACCACCCAGTGTCCACATTCACGTTGTTTCGATAGTACATTGTTATTGGTAACGATCACTTCTACTATTCTATTTCTGTTGCTCAACCAATTGATATCTTGATTCAAATATTGTTCTTTTGTAAAATCGTATTTTAGAAAATACGTATCAAATTCTCCGTTTTGTTTTTCATTGAAAACAATATTCTCCACTTTTTGATCGCCTGTAGTTCTTGTGATTTCAAAGGTATAGGAATCTTTTCCATTGACAACCATATGAATCCCATGTTCGTCTTCTATATAGAAATCGAAATCAGCGTTGTACACTACTTTTGAATTGGCTGCTGTTGCGTTCAAACTTTTGATTTTGTTGGCGGTTTCTAGTAGTTTTGAACTTGTTTTTCCTTGAATGCTTCGCAAGGAGAAATCTTCTACTAAAATTTGCTTTTTGTTGTTTTCGTTGTAGTTCTCTTGAACTTCACAACTCAAGGTTACAAAAATACTGCCAAACAGTAGTAGTTTTGAAATCTTTTTAGAAATGTGTTTCATGTT
>JANPDC010000039.1:0-8027 GCA_031431275.1 Bacteroidota bacterium | reverse complement strand
CGATCGCGGCCGCCTGCGCGGTGACGGGCGTGATCACGGATCCGAGGACACTTGCGAAACCCTGAGTATGAGCAAGAACATCACTGTTGAGAAACCTGGACAGGAAACGGCGATCCGCAATGTCGTCGAAGACGCATTCGGCCGCGCCGACGAAGCTGACCTAGTGGACGCGCTACGCGCCGATGGAGACCTCGTCGTCTCCCTGATTGCGGAGCTCGACGGAGCGCTAGGAACAGCAACTTTTATGATTCTTGGGAATATTTGCACCCGTTCTTGTGGATTTTGCGGTGTAAAAACAGGTCGTCCAGAAACGGTTGATTGGGATGAACCCGAAAAAGTAGCACGTTCCATAAAACTCATGAACATCAAACATGCCGTGGTAACAAGCGTGGATCGAGATGATTTAAAAGACGGTGGTTCTATCATTTGGATTGAAACCGTGAAAGCCATTCGAAGAATGAATCCAACAACAACTCTAGAAACCTTAATTGGCGATTTTCAAGGAATTGAGCGTAATATTGATCGTATTGTAGAAGCCAATCCCGAAGTTGTTTCTCACAATATCGAAACTGTTCGAAGACTAACTCGTGAAGTTCGTATACAAGCAAAATACGACCGAAGCATGGAAGTTTTGAGATATTTGAAAGAGAAAGGAATCAACAGAACAAAATCTGGAATCATGCTTGGATTGGGCGAAACCGAAGACGAAGTGATTCAAACTTTACACGATTTGCGTGCAGCAAATGTTGATGTAGTGACTATTGGACAATATTTGCAACCCAGTAAAAAGCATTTGCCTGTTAAAGAATACATCACTCCAGATCAATTTGCAAAATATGAAAAAATTGGACTCGAACTTGGTTTTCGTCATGTAGAAAGTGGTGCATTAGTGCGCTCATCCTACAAAGCGGCTAAACATATTCTTTAAATTAAGGATTGTAGGAGTTTCGATTTAATATTTTTAATGTCCCAAATTCAAATTCATTTTAATCCAAAACTTGAAACAAAATCTTGAAAACAAAAATTGCTATAAATGGTTTTGGAAGAATTGGTCGTAATTTATTTCGTCTTCTTTTAAATCATGAAAATATTGAGGTTGTCGCCATAAACGATATTGCAGATAACAAAACCATGTCACATTTGATAAAATATGACAGCATTCACGGTGTTTTACCATTTGAGTGTACTTTTGATGAAAAATCAATTATTGTAAACAAAAAACACTATTTATTTTTTCATGAAAAAAGTATTACAAATCTCAATTGGAAATCACTAGATATCGATTTTGTTGTAGAATCAACTGGAAAATATAAAACTTTCGAAGAATTAAATCAGCATATAATTGCGGGTGCAAAAAAAGTAATTCTATCTGCACCTTCAGAAGTAGATTCCATAAAAACAGTTGTTCTTGGAGTGAATGATAACATTCTTGATGGTTCAGAAAGTATTATTTCGAATGCAAGTTGCACAACCAACAATGCTGCACCAATGATGAAGGTCATCAAAGAACTTTGTGGGATTGAGCAGGCCTACATTACAACCGTACATTCCTACACAACAGACCAAAGTCTTCACGATCAACCTCATAAAGATTTGCGCAGAGCCCGTGGAGCAAGTCAAAGCATTGTACCAACAACAACAGGTGCAGCAAAAGCAGTGACAAAAATTTTTCCAGAATTAGAAGGAAAAATTGGAGGTTGTGGTATTAGAGTTCCTGTTCCAGATGGTTCTTTGACTGATATTACTATAAATGTTACGAGACAAGTTTCAATTGAAGAAATTAATAGTGCATTTAAACTTGCATCTGAAACCAACTTAAAAGGAATTTTAGATTATACTGAAGACCCTATAGTTTCAGTTGATATTATCGGAAATCGAAACTCCTGCGTTTTTGATTCCCAATTAACTTCTGTTTTAGATAAAATGATAAAAGTTGTAGGTTGGTATGACAACGAAATTGGATATTCGTCAAGAATTATTGATTTAATTATGTTAATATTAAAAAAAAACTTAATTTAGTTCAAAATTAGAACATTCTTGATGAAATTATTCTTTTTTATTTTATTATCATTCAGCCTAAGTGTTTATTCCTATCAAGATCATATTGATAATAAAACGGATAGTATAACATTTTATTTAAAACAATCAAGGTTTTATATAGCATCAAATAATTATTTAAAAGCAATAGATTTTACTCAAAGAGCCATTGATCTTTCCGATTCTAAAAAAGATTCCATACAAAAATCTAAATCTTTAGCAACAATAGGATACATCTATTTTAAACTCAAAAGATATGATGAAGCTATTTTAGGATTGCAAGAAAGTATTCAGAATTTTTCTTCTAAAAAATCACTTTCAGATAAATCAAGTGTTTATTATTTGATAGGAATGTGTTACATAGAAAAAAAAAACAATACTAAGGCAGATAGTTATTTTGAATTAGCGGAAAAAATACAATTACAAATCAATAATCCCGAAGCAAAACAAATGCTGAACTTGCAGCGAGGAATTGTATATAAATCAAAAGGGCTATTACAAAAAGCTACCAACCTTTTTGAAGGAATAATATCTAAATCAGATATTATTGTGAGTAATGATACCAGAGCAGAAGCCTATTTTCATTTAGCTGATATTCAATTTAATTCGAATAAAAGTGATATTGCATTTCAAAATTTAATGGTTTCTCTAAAGTTAAATGAACTTAATACTAATTTAGATCAAAAGTCGAAAATTTTACTCAAATTAAGTTTAGTTTGCGATAAAATTGGAAGAAAGGCTGTTAGTTTCGAATATATGAAACAGCATCTTGCAATAGAAAAAATTCTTTCAAAAATTGAGTTAGATCGACAAGACAACATTGACTTTAATAAATTTAAAGATGCGAAAAATAAAAAAGAAATCGAAATAAAGAACAAAGAAATTCAAGATAAACTAAAAACATCAAAATATTCTAAATTAATTAGTATTCTGGCAATTGCTTTGATATCAATATTATCATTGTTGAGTTTATCACTGTACAAAAACAATATTATTAGAAATGAAACAAATGTTTTATTGAAAGAAAAAAATGCAGAATTAATCATTGCAAAAGAAAATGCTGAGCGAGCCACAAGATCAAGATCAGACTTTTTATCAACTGTTAGCCACGAACTTCGAACTCCACTAAATGCAATCAACGGAATTACACATTTGTTGATTGAAGAAAATCCGAAAAAATCTCAAATCGAATATTTGTCTTCATTGAAATTTTCATCTAATTATTTGTCAACATTTATTAATGAAATTCTCGAGGTAAACCGAATGGAATCTACCATAATAATTCCTGAAAAAATTGAGTTTAACATTCATGAATTACTTTTGAATATATTTAATACTTTAAAAGAAATTGCAACTATAAATAATAATCAATTCATAATCGATGTTGACAAAAACATACCAAAATCTTTAGTTGGTGATCCAACCAAGATTTCTCAAATCATAATTAATTTGATCAATAATTCACTAAAGTTTACAAAAAACGGAAGTGTGAAAATTAGTGCTTATCAAAATTTTATAAACAATCAGTATACTTTAATCAATTTTGTTGTAGTCGACACAGGTATAGGAATTCCAAAAGACAAACTTGAGTCAGTTTTCGAAAGTTTTTCACAAGGTTCAATTGAAATCAACAGAAAATATGGCGGAACAGGACTTGGTTTAACAATAGTAAAAAATTTAGTCGAAGTTCTGGGTGGGAAAATAACATTAGAAAGTGAAGTGGAAAAAGGTACCGTTTTTAGTTTTGACTTGAAATTTAATATTGCCAAAGAAAATACAAAAATCGAAAAAGAAACAATTTTGGAGACAACACCTTTAATCGGAAAAAAAATTCTGTTGGTTGAAGACAACAAAATCAATCAAATGATCACCAAAAAAATGATTGAAAACAAACAAATGAAGTGCGAAATAATTGATAATGCAGAAGATGCCATTGAATCAATTAGAGCAAATCATTATGATTTAGTTTTAATGGATGTGCATTTACCTGGAATGAATGGAACAGATGCCACAAAAATAATTCGGGATTTTAACCCAAAAATTCCAATAATAGCATTAACTGCAATTTCTTTGAACGAAAACCGAAAAATGCTTCTTGAATTTGGAATGAACGAAGTAATTACGAAACCTTTTGAACCCGAAAAGTTTTATGAAATTATTTCGAAATTGATTTAAAACCCGAAATAAAATCTAAAATTGTTGAATCAAATTGCTCTTGATTTGATACAAATTTACTCTTGATTGGCAAATAAAACAATTTACTTTTCAAATCCGAATCTATCAAACGAACATAATCCTTCTCTGTAGTGACAATGATTTTATTTGTTGCTTTTTGTTTAATATCCGAAATGTCCTTGACTAAAAAATCATGATGATCAGGAAAAATCATGGTCTCATCATTTTTGGATTTTAAAAAATTCACAAATGAATCTGGCTTTGCAATTCCTGCAATAATTAACTTTTTTTCTTTTAAAATTTCGGAAACTAAAATCGATTCATTTTCAGAATACACAAAATCATCATAATCAATACAACTAAAGAACAGTTGCTGATTAAGATTCAAGTTCAGTTTAGTAGCAATTTGATTTTGGAATTCTTTTGAAATATTTTTTGGACATTTTGTAACAATCACAATGTTGGCTCTCTGAGCTCCACTCCTACTTTCGCGTAAATTTCCGGTTGGCAAAATAAAATCATTGCAATACAACTCATCAAAAGTGGACAGAAGTATATAAAAATTGGCTTGAACTTTTCGATGCTGAAAAGCGTCATCGAGTAAAATAACATTAGGTTTTAGAGATTGCAAAAGCAATTGATCAATTCCGTTTTTTCGATTTGCGTCTACAGCAACTAAAATATTTTCAAATTTTTTAAAAAACTGAAAAGGCTCATCGCCCAATGTTTTTGCACTTGATATTTCGTTTGCCAAAACAAAACCTTGTGATTGTCGTTTGTAACCACGACTCAAAGTGGCGACTTTGTATTTATCTGAAAGTAATCGAATTAAATACTCAATTTGAGGCGATTTACCTGTTCCACCAACACTCAAATTACCAACAACAATTATTGGCAAGTCAAACGAATATGATTTTAGAATTCCTTTATCAAAAAGAAAATTCCTAAAACCAGTTATAAAACCATATAATATAGCAAATGGAAAAAGTAGTTTTCGCAAAAAATTCATTTCACGAAAGTAATAATTTTTTTTGTTTTGAGTTTTGAATTTTGTAAAATCAATTATGTAACTTTTCATTCTCTTTTTTCAAAGCCTCATTTTCTTCTTCGAGTTTTTGAATGTATTTTTTCATAGTTTCGAAAATAAATTCAGAATTGTTGTTAAAAGTATGATTATTCCCAAAATTTCCATGAGCATAATCGCCATTGATCACATACACACCATCTTCTGGTTCGTAAATTTCTTCTAATTTCACATTGAGTTCTTTAGCCATTTTGTCCCACTCTTTTTTTGATATTTTTGTTACACCACTTTCCCTGCGATTATAGTTCGAAGTATCTATACCAAGAATATGAGCGAATTCCTCTTGAGTGAGGTTTCGTTTTTTTCGAATATCAATTAGTTTCTGTTTAATCATATTTAGTAAATTTTATCAAAAATAGTAAATATGCTTCAAATAGCATAATTATTGCACAAGTTAGCATTTTTAAATTAAAAGGATTGTTGGAGTTTTAAAACAATAAAGTATTAACATTTTCGTTTTGAATTTGTGCACGAAATTTAAAATTATTTTACGATTATTTTAGAAAACATTTTGTCTAATTATTAAAAATTAAAACTATGAAAAAGATTGAATCAAAGTTAGAATCAATGAAAAAATTCAAACTAACAATTGAACAAGAAAGCAAAGTAAATGGGGGATTAAGGTTGGCAACTGAACAATGTACATCAATTTGTGCAGGTCAATATGATTGTTCTAAAGATGATTTTACTGATAGTGTACCTACTGGCGCATCTACAGATAATTGTTAACATATAATAACTTTAATCGACAACTTGGTCCACAAATGTCTAAGTTGTCGATTAATAAATAACTATGAGATATATAACATTTTTATTAATATTTTTATTTTTTAATAGTTTTACTTTTTCACAAGAGTTAGATTATTCCAAATATCACAAGGCATGCTATGATGCAGAATTTAAGGCAGTCACTAACAAACAAAATGAAGCCTGGCAACTGTACAATTTAACTTTCAAAAAATACTTTCCATTAATTTCTAATTTAAATAAAGCTATCGAATTAGGTGAATTACTTTCAATTAAAGACAAAGGCATAAAAATTGAATTATCAAGGTTAATAGATTTTAAAAATGTATTTTTTGTTGACAATTCAATAATTAGAAAAGTTAAAAACTTAAAACAAAAAAAACAATTAAAGTTATTTTTTCCATATCTTAAAGAAAGTGATTTTGCACCTCTAACAAGTCAAAAATTAGAAAATGCCATTACCCTTTCAAACTTTCTATTTTTAGACCAATCAATAAGAAAAATTAAAGATAACAACTGTAAAGATTCTTTAATGGTCGCTATTGACAAGAAAATACATTTAGAATTAATGCCGTATATAAAAAAAAATGGATATCCTACACAGCGAGAATATGGAATGTTTGCTATCTATCCTTGCTTTTTGTTTATGCACAGTACAATGCGTTATGGAATTACAGAAGAAATTAAATCAATTATACTAGAACAAATAAAAAAAGGTAATTTTAACCCATCTGGGTATGCAGTAATAATTGATAGGTTTAGGACATGGTCAACTAAAGAAGCTCAACTATATGGAGAATGGAATGAGAATGGAAAAATTGGACCTATTTATGATATAAAGAATATAGATATTCGAAGGCAAGAAATTGGCATAGAGCCTTTTTATGAATTTTGTATAAAACACAATTACACTTTGCCAGAAGATTATATCATACCTGAAAAATATAAAAAATGATACTAATTTTATCCGAAGAATTTGATAATTCAACAAATAAAGTAATTGACTGGATAGATCATACAAAAAATAAATTTGTAAGAATAAATCCTAGTACAATCGTGGATTTAACAAAGTTTTCTTTAAATGAATCCGATATTTCATTTAACATTGTAATAAATGATATAGAAATATCGTCTAAAGACATTAATTCTTATTGGTATAGAAGAGGTTTTCTAAACAATCAGATTAAACTTGTTGAAAATTTTGATATTCCAAATTACAAGAAAACTGTAAACAATTATTTAATTAAAGAAAATGATCATTTAAAAGAAATTTTTTATACCCTATTAGAAACTAAAACCCATATTGGTAAAATTTCTGATAACAAAATAAACAAATTAAAAGTTCTACTTTACGCTAAAGAAATAGGTTTAAGTGTACCCGATACAATCATAACTAATACAAAAACAGATTTAATAAACTTTTTTGATAAACATAATGAAATAATAACAAAAAGCATAAAAGACAATATCCATTTAGAACTTTCAGATTGCTACTTTGTGCAATATACCGATTTAATTAATAAAAAAGACTTAGAGAAAATACCAGAAGTTTTTTTTTCATCCATATTCCAACAACTAATAAAGAAGAAATTTGAATTAAGAATTTTTTACTTAAATAATAAATTTTATTCTACTGCGATTTTTTCACAAACAAATGATAAAACAAAAATTGATTTTAGGCACTATGATGATTCAAATCCAAACAGAGTAGTTCCATTTATTTTACCAATTGAATATGAAATAAAATTACAAAAATTAATGAATAAATTAAACTTAATTTCTGGTTCAATAGATATTTTAGTCGCAGAAAACGGTGAGTTTTATTTTCTTGAAGTTAATCCCGTTGGACAATTCGGCCAAGTTTCAAGTCCCTGTAATTATTATATTAGATCCTACTGGGCCAGACGTGGGTGAAAAGGAGGTAATTGTAGGGACCTGAGAATAATTAAATTTTACAGTTATTAATAGAATTAAAATAAAAAGT
>JANPDC010000038.1:0-4568 GCA_031431275.1 Bacteroidota bacterium | reverse complement strand
TATGAGCGAAATTGTTGCGAAATTCTCAAAAAAGTGCCTAGACTACTACCCCTTTGGTCTCAAGCATAGTGGGTATAACTCGGATCAATTAATGTACATCAAACAAGGAACAACCACCAAAATTGTTCCAATACCACCGCTTTATAAGACTTCGTATTCTTATAAATACAACGGTAAAGAACTTCAAGAGGAGTTGGGATTGAACTTTTATGATTATGGAGCAAGAAATTACATGGCAGACATAGGACGTTGGGGAAATATTGACCCGAAGGCCGAAGTTACAAAAGGATGGTCTCCATATAATTATGCTATGGACAATCCCGTCTTTTTTGTTGATCCAGATGGGATGCTATCGCAGTCTTCAATTGATGATATTTGGAAAAAGTCTGGTGAAGGAAGTACAATTTGGACATTTAATGGAAATGGTACGGCATCAGACGGCAATGGAGCAACTGCAAATGTTGCAGATGATAAAACCAGTACGCCTCCAACAACTGGACCAGGAGCATTATTCGATAGTCCTTTGGAAGCGGCAAAGGATTTTGGTAGAATTTATAATGCATTATCTATTCAACTATCTCGTGAGACAATAGAAGAAATATCATCTACAATTTATAGTGTTAAAAAGGGAGATAGTCTAAAGTATGGTTATGTTACTCCAACTATTTGCGGAGGGTTTTGTGCTGATTTTTCTAATGAAAAAAAACAAATTAACAACATTCCAGGAGCAATACCCGTTGCTATAATTCATACTCATGGTGGTGAAACTGACCCAAGAGTTTGGAATGGAACTTTAGCACCTTGGAACAATGGATTCAGTTTTCAGGACTTACAGACTGCTGGTAATGCACAACTAAATCCATACGGTAAGAAGACTGATGTATATTTATGCGCTCCAAATGGTGGACTTTATTTATACTCTCCTTTTAAGTTATATAAACGATATAGTGATGGTAAAAACGAGTACGAATATCATAAACCGATATTTACTGGTTTACCTACTGACTCAAGGACACCAAAATCATTTAGAATGAATAGTACATTTCCAAAAATGTAAATTATACATTAAAATAAATATCAAATGAAAAACACATTTATAATATTAGTTTGTTTCTTCTCTTTCTCAATTTATGCCACAAATGACTTAAATAGAAATAATAATCTAATTTCGAAAGTTGTTAATGACACCATAAAATTTAATTATAAAGGTGCTTTGCAAAAAACAGTTAATCTTTTTATTAAAAAAAAACTATACTCTCCTATAAATGAATTTATTTACGCAACTGATTTGCTGAAAAGTAAAGAAGTTACAGAGGGTTTTGCTAAAAATTTAATATTTATAAGACACCCCGAAATTAAAAGCCTACCTTATGAATTTGAAATTAGCGAGGACAATTCAAAGAAATTATGGTTTGTTTATATGGAGATACCTGGGACTTTGGACGGTGGTATTTTTATGATAATAATAAAAAATAATTGTAAAGTTTTATTTTTCAGCAATTTATGTTGTCCAAAATAACCCTCGATCGCTCGAATATCTCATTACACGATAGTGCGGTTTTGCAAACCATGCCAGTAAAAACAAGCAAATACAAACCAAAAACCACTCAAGAAAAAGAGTGGTTTTGCAAATGGCGGAATAATTACCTACTTTTACAATGCCATGGGACAAAAAGTAAAAAAAGTAGTTTTAGAAAATGCGGTAACCACCACCACAGATTATCTCACAGGATATCAGTACAAAAACACTGCACTACAATTTTTCCCAACAGCAGAAGGTTATGTTAATTTCACACAAGCATCAAAAGGTGCAGCACCAACAGACACTTTTAACTATGCTTTCAATTATGTAGATCATTTGGGTAATGTGAGACTCACGTATTCACAAGATCCTGTTACTCTAGCGTTGCGTATTATGGAAGAGAATCACTATTATGCTTTTGGATTTAAACACAGCGGCTACAACTCCGACCAACTGATGTATATTAAAGATGGAACAACAACCAAAATCGTTCCAATACCGCCGCTTTACAAGACATCGTATAATTACAAGTTTAATTCACGAGAACTACAAGACGAATTAGGATTAAACATGTATGATTTAGGCGCAATGGGCTATATGCCAGATACAGGAAGACTAACTACAATTGATCCAAAATCAGAAAAATACGCTTTTCAATCGCCTTTTGCAATTGCAGTAAACAATCCTGTATTTTTTATTGATATAAACGGCGAAGGAGTTGATACTGATTATACAATTCTTACAAATGGTGAAGTTAAAAGAGCAGACCCAAATGATGGTTCTGAAAAAAATGAGAAAGATAGAATCCTAAAATCTGATGGTAAAGGAAATGTAGATACCAAAGATGTTAAAAATGCTGACGGTACAACAACAAAAACTCCAAAAGTTGCAGTAGATAATATTGCAAAAGGGATAATAAAAGAAGGAACGAATTTTAAAAATGAAAGTCAAATAATAAAAATTGGAGGAGAAGGTCAACCTTCAGCAAAAGATGTGCGAGAATTTTTAGTCCAATTTTCTGAAGAAATAGCAAACGTAGAAATATCTGGTTTTGGCGGAAGTATGATGGGAAGTTCACAAAATGTGATGATGACAGAAGCGTATAAAAACAATAGTATGTATGAAAGCCAAAGCGCAGTTTTAGGGTATTTAGATTTAAAAAGCACCACGCAAGGCTCTTTGTTTATTGAATATCATTTTCATGTACATCCAAATGCTAGTTCTTTAATGTCAGATAATATTGACGAACCATCCCCACCTGATTATTTTGGAAAGAATTTAAGAAATAAAGTGAATGGAGATTTACCTCACTATATTTATAACAAAAATGGGACTATTAAATACTAGTGTTATGAAAAAAATTAAATATATTTTGTTCCTTATACTAATTTTTATTATGTCTTGTAGTGTAAAAGAAAAATTAGAAATTAAAAATACTGGGGATCTAAACGATGCTATTACAAATGTAATTATAGACTTTTCAAAGACTGGAAAAAGCAGTAAAAATAATTTTTATTATGTTTCACAATATAAAAATTCTAAAAATTTGTATTGTTTTAATGTTTCTAATACAAGTAAAATATATCTTCACTTAAAAGACTCAATTGGGGTAAAAACCAAATATTTCCCTACACAATTCAAAGAGATAAACAAACGACTTTATATTTGGGAGGATTCAACTGTTGTCATAAGTAAACAGATGTTGGATAGATTACAAAAATATAATGTTCTAGATTCCACTTTCTATAAAATTCAAAAAGGACTATTGCCCAAAAGTACAGAAGTTTATTTTACATCTAATGAATTAAAAAAAAGTTTCACATATTATGTTTGCAAAACTAATATTTCAAAGTTTGTAAAAATTTACACAAACAGAGTTTCCCCAATTAGTAAATACCCTGAAGTTGATTGTAAATAAATTCATGAAAAAGTTTAAGTATATTTTATTTCTAATACTAATTTTTATAGTCTCTTGTAGCATAAAAGAGAAATTAGAAATTAAAAAAAGGGGTGATATAAATGATGCAATTACAAATGTAATTATTGATTATTCCCGAATTGACTTAATAAAAGATGAATCAGTTTATTTTGTTAGAAACGATAAATCATCTGATAAACTGTTCAGTTTTTCTATTTCTGATAGAAACAAAATCTATTTTCATGATCGTGATTCAATAGGCTCTAGAACAAAATATTTCCCCACTCGATTCAAAGAAATAAATAAACGACTTTATATTTGGGAAGATTCAACTGTTGTCATAAGTAAAGACATTATGGGAAAATTAGAAAAGTATAATGTACTTGATTCTACTTTCTATAAAATCGAAAAAGGTTTATTACCAAAGGATACAGAAGTTTATTTTACATCTAATGAATTAAAAAAGGCAATGTTTTACTACGTTTGTAAAAGCAATATTTCAAAGTTTGTAAGAATACACAGAAATAAAGTATATCCAGTTAATAAATATCCAGAGGTTGATTGTAATTGAGTCCGATGGCTTGGATATGTTGTTATTATGATAGTGCGGTTTTGCAAACCGTGCCAGTGAACACAGGCAAACACAAAGCAAAAACCACTCGAGAAAAGAGTGGTTTTGCAAATGGTGGAATAATTACCAACTTTAACAATGCCATGGGACAAAAAGTAAAAAAAGTAGTTTTAGAAAATGCGCTAACCACCACCACAGATTATCTCACAGGATATCAGTACAAAAACACTGCACTACAATTTTTCCCAACAGCAGAAGGCTATGTCAATTTTAGTGAACCACAAAAAGGCTCTGGTGCACCGGGAGGAACGTACAACTATGCTTTTAATTATGTGGATCATTTAGGGAATGTGAGATTGACCTATTCTCAGGATCCAGTGACCTTGGCGTTGCGTATTATGGAAGAGAATCATTATTACCCCTTTGGTCTCAAGCATAGTGGGTATAACTCTGACCAACTGATGTATATCAAACAAGGAACAACCACCAAAATCGTTCCAATACCACCGCTGTACAAGACATCATATTCTTATAAATACAACGGTAAAGAACTGCAA
>JANPDC010000037.1:0-5288 GCA_031431275.1 Bacteroidota bacterium | reverse complement strand
ATTCATTGGCCATCATGGAAACAATAACAATTGCCAAAAATAATTTTAATATTGAGGCAATATAAGTATTGAAATGCCAAATAAAAGGAAAATTAAAAATTCCCATTTCGGCAAGATGAAGTTTAAAAACTCCCAGATCAAACTTTATTGAAGCAATTAATGCAATAAAAGTTAAGAGAATAAAATAAGTTAAAGTCAAAACACGGCTGGCTTTATTTTTCCATATTTTTTGTAATTCTATTGAGAGAAGTCGTTTCATTTTATGGTTGGTATTTTGGAGATTAAGATTTATAAATATTGATTTTTGTTGAAATAGCTATTTGTTTTTAGTCAATTCCAAAAATTGTTCTTCTAAACTATTTTTACGTGATACTAAATGACTAAGAACAATATTATGTTCGAATAAAAATTGATTCAGTTCCTTTGCCTCCAATTTATCTTTTAAATAAACCAATACTTTTTCCCCTTCATTTATACTGTTTTTTACTGCAGGATGAGCTTTCAAAACGGACATTAGATTTTCAATGTCATCAGCTTGCAGCTCAAAGAATCCTTCGTTTGCTGACATTCCATCAACCAATCCGGAATATAAAACTTCTCCTTTTCTTAAAACTAATGCATGTGTACATACTTTTTCGACTTCGTCTAATAAATGAGAAGCCAATAAAATGGTAGTTCCTTGAGCAGCAATATGCTTGATAATATCACGAATTTGATGAATACCCTGAGGATCTAAACCATTTGTGGGTTCGTCAAGAATTAAAATTTCTGGATCGTTAAGCAGGGCAGAAGCAATAGCTAATCGTTGTTTCATTCCAAGGGAAAAAGTGCTGAATTTACTGTTTTGCCTGTCTACAAGACCTACTAATTCAAGCTTTTCGTTAACTTTAGCGTAGTTGATGACTTTGATTTTAAAAACCAATTCTAAGTTTTCTTTAGCAGTCATGTAAGGATAGAAATTGGGTCTTTCTATAATTGCCCCAACTTTTTTAAGTGCTTCATGAGTTTGCATTGTGCCAGCAAACCAGCTGTATTCTCCCGAAGTTTTATTGACTACATTTAAAATAATTCCTAGGGTTGTCGATTTTCCGCTTCCGTTTGGACCTAGAATACCGTAAACATTACCTTTGTGTATTTCGAAAGAAACGTTTTTTAAGGCTTGTAAACTGCCATAACGTTTGTTGAGATTTTTGATTGAGAGAATGATTTCCAAAGTGTTCGTTTTTGATGTGTTTTTATTTGACGAACAAGGAAGGAATTTGTTACTGATAAATTGTAAATAGTTTTTAACCGATCAACAAGGATGCTGTTTTCAGTTTTTCAGCATTAATTGGTTTAATGATATAACTTTTTACCATTTTATATTTTTTTGACATTTCAATATCAGCCGGATCTATTGATGAAGTGACAATGAAAATGGGAATTTCTTTTTTTATGGCCAAGTCATTGAACTCATCCAGAAATTGCCATCCATCCATAACGGGCATATTCAAATCAAGTAATATTGAATCAGGCAGATTTTTGTTTTCAATGCAGCTCTTTTTTAGTTCTTCTAATGCCACTTGAGGACTGAAAAAAGGATTGATCGTTTCGCAAAACTCATTTTTAGTAATAAGCATGCTGACTAATTTTACCGTTAATTTATCATCATCAATGATATAAGTTATTTTATTTTTCATTTAAATAAATTTTAAAAGTAGAGCCATGATCTAATTCACTTTCGATTTCGATTTTGCCATCCATAGCTTCGAGTTGATTTTTGGTTATGTATAAGCCAATTCCTTTAGCGTCTTCATTGCCATGAAAAGTTTTGTACATTCCGAAAATCTTATGACCATTTTTCTTTAAATTTATTCCCAGACCATTGTCTTTGAAATTGATAATTGTATAATCTTCATTCACTTCATAACCAATTTCTAAAAAAGCTTTACGGTTAGGGGATTTATATTTTATCGCATTTGTAAACAGATTAAGTAAAATACTATCCAAATAAGCTGGGACTGCATACACTATTAAATCTTCCGGGATGGTATGCGTTATTGTTATTTGACTTTGTTTGATAACCAAACTTAAAGCCATTTTTGTTTTTTCGATTTCTTCTTTTAAACGAATCTTAGTTTTTTCAATATTTGTTTTCTGTTGGATGGTAATTATTTCATTTAAATATTCAATTGTTTCGGATAGCTTTTCCGATCCTTCTTTAAACAAATCAAAATACGAAAGTTTTTCAAGGGTATTTTCGGTGTTTTCTATTAAATCAACAACCATAGTTAAATTGCTGGTGTGCGAGCGAATGTTATGAGAAATAATATGTGCAAAGTTATAGAGCTTATTGTTTTGCTGACTCGTTACATCCAAAAGGCGCTGAAGTTCAATCTCTTTTTCAATTCTTAAAGTAACATCTCGACCTACACCAACAAAATTGAGGAAGTTATTTTGTGCATCAAATATTGTCGTAATATTTAACTCAAACCAATATTTTTCTCTTTGTTTATTATAATTCAGAATTGTAATTTTGATACTTTCTTTATCCTGAATTGCCTTTCTCATTTTGGCTGTAGCTTGCAAATCAGTTTCTGGACCTTTAGACAAATAGCCTGGTTTTTGACCAATTACTTCTTCTAAACTTAAACCTGTCAGATCTAAATAAGCATGGTTTGCCCATATAGCTTCTCCATTTGGGTTGGCAATTACAATTGTATCTGTAGTTTCCGAAGCTGCAAGGGAAAGCATATTCAAATTTTGTTCAACATTTTTTCGCTCACTTATATCTCTGAAAAAACAAACTAAATAAGTAATTTGGTTCATTTCAAATTTTTTTCCAAGTGCTATTTCAACCGGAATTAATTTTCCAAATTTATTTAGTATGGATGTTTCATTTACAACATAATCATCTTTAATTAAATTGTAATTAAGGGAAAATCGAACTTGTTTTCTGTTTTCTAATGGGAATAATTCAGAATTATGTAAACCTTTTAGCTCAGTACTGTTATACCCGGTTAGTTCAACTGCTCGAGGATTATAATCAGTAATAATTCCATTTGAAGTGTCAATAATAAAAATAGCATCGTTTGCGCTTGAAAAAATGGAAGAAAATTTTTCAACATTCAATTGAAGTTCATTAATCAGATTTTGTTCTTTGGTAATATCCTGAAAAGAACCAAATATTCGATTAGCTGTATTGTCTGTGAATTCTACCCAACAAATACACTCTACATATTTAATGTTATTTTTAGCCGTGATAATTTGAAATTTTTCTTCAAATGAAATCCCTTCTTCTTTTGCTCTTTTTATCAACATTTGGTACCGGTCTCTTATTGCGCCTTCGGGGAAAAAATGAGTTGCATATCCCTTATAAGGTTTGAAGTTCTCAGGGACTTCAAGAATAGACTTTGTAACGATGTCCCAATATACCTGATCGGTTTCAATGTTTACTTCCCAGATACCAATTTTAGCGGTTTCGGCTGCATTAATATAAATTTCATGCTTATTTGTCATAGTAGGCTGATACGTTTAAATGTCTTGGGGACAACCAAATATATAATAATTTTAGATGTTTTAATTTTTTTAACAGAACAAAGATCATACTCAAAAGGAATATGTAAATATTTAATATTTAATGGTCTTTAAATTAGTTGATTAGGGTTTGTGGATTGAAATTAATTTTGAAAGATTATTTTTATAATTGAGTTTTTTTTTTAGCAGATATGCCTCATTATTTAATTTTTAAAAATTGTTGTAAAAAAGTAAAATTGGAGTTCCTTTAAAACTGGAATGCTATCAAGAAGTTATTGATATTGTATTATTGAGCTTTAATTTATTGTAATTTTGTATTAAATTATATTTGAAATGAGTGAACCAATAATGCTTCTTAAAAAACCGACTTATCCCATTAATAATTCACTCTTGGATTACTTGGAACGATTTGATCGGATTTCTAAAGTGCCCATTTTTTATGATGATTTGTTGCGTTTTTCGGGTTCCGTAAATGTCTATGATAAATACGACCAGGATACGTTATGGACTAGGGTGTATTATAATGAATTTGAAAGAAAAGAAATTGATTTGACTTTAATGAAAATTTATTCATTGTTGCATTCTGATGGTAATTTAGGAATTATTAAGTTTCTGAATGTAGATTCAATTGACTATTGCACTTTTGGGAATTCGAAGCCTTTTCGAATCAAAGTCAGAAATATCCTCAATGATAATTACACTCATTTTTATATCAAGAAAGCAGATGCTTCCCGTGTTTACGGGTTGGAGCTGGAACACATTTTATCCCCTGATAAGATAAATTTCTTGGTTTATAAAGACACTTTAATTGAAGAACATATTATGGGAATTGCCGGAGATGTGTTTATAAAAACGCTTCTTGCCGAATGTACTGAAACCGAAAAATCTCAAATTGCAAAAGAATTTGTCAAGTTCAATGAGCGTTGTATGATTCGATTGCTAGGTGATATGCGTTCTTATAATTATGTAATTATTCCCATTCACGATTTTGATCAGGTCGTTTATAGAATTCGTGCAATTGATTTTGACCAGCAATGTTTCGAAGGAAATTTTAAAGTGTATCGTCCCCAGTTTTTCAAAGAAAATTATCCGATGGTAAAATTGGTAAAAGAGAAACTTCAGAATAGTTCGATTGAACAATATAAAGATGAAGAACGAGCTGTTTTAGCCAAAAGAATTCATTCTGCCGAAAATAGGATTAAAAGATTATTGCAAATCATGGGTGATGATACCATTTCTACAGACGAACATTTGCAACAATTGAAATTAGAATTATACCGATATACCAATGATCTGAATTTTAAAAAAGCAAAATCGATGGGGAATATCATGAGTGCTGCTTTTGAATTTATAACCAGAAACTTTAAAAACACTAATTTATTCAATACTGGATTTTAATAAAATAGTTCAAAATAATGTTGAAACTAACTAGTTTTAGCCATCTTTTTTTGATTCATTTTTTGTCTCAACACAATTATAGATTGAATTAATAGTAGGATTAGCATCTTTGTAAGGGTGTTAGGTAGGTTCGAAATAAGCTGAATGTTAGTTTTGAATTCTTTGTTTAAAAAATAAAATCAGACCAGATGAACCTTTTTGTTATGAAATCCAATCAAGGTTTCATTAATTTCTTTTAGTTCCGGCGTGAGAAATGTTTTTTGACCTTTATCATCGTTTGTTAATTCTAATTCACAAACGGTACATTTAAATTCTTTGAAGTGCTCTGTTATAGTTCTTGTTACAATAAATTTATGCCCAAGTAGCGAACACAA
>JANPDC010000036.1:0-17581 GCA_031431275.1 Bacteroidota bacterium | reverse complement strand
CCGTCATTCGCTCGTACTGGAATGATGACTGGGGTGTTCAATGGTGTTACTGAGGTATCATTGGTAGCAACGGGTGAGTTGCTTGTCAATAATGGGTTCAATACGGTGATCACTAATGGTACTTTTGGACATGGTGTTGGTAATAAAGGAACACAAACATCTACTAGGAAAGTATATACTCCTGGCAAAGTTGGTGAGAAAGTGTATGTCCCGTTTGGTTGCATTACTGGTAACACTGAGTTAGGGTTTGCTGGATCAGCAATTGGTGAACCATAAGTCGTACCTGGTGCTACTTGATCATTAGTGGCAACATTGCCTGGGATTACTGTTCCAACATTTCCTGAATTTACATCTGGTGTTGGGTTAGGACATGCCGCTTTTATACTTCCATTGATTGTGTTTGCATAACTGTTTAAAGGATAAACTCCCCCAACTAACGCCGCAATTACTAAACCATTTGCATTTGAAGCAGCTGGAGTACCTGATCCATATTGACCTGAACCACCGTCTGCATTAGGATTTGTATAATATTCATTAGAATCTGAACAACCATCGTTGTCTGAATCTAAGTCAAGTGCATTTATAACACCATCATTATCTGAATCCAACGGTGCTGGTGGGTTTGCTCCTTCTGTTGTTTGAGCTGCTAACGGAATTCCATCAGCACCAGAAGCACTTTCAGCGTTACTAATAGTTCCATCATTATTAGTATCTGCTGCAATTGCTGCTGCATTACCGCTTTCTACTAAATCATATATACCGTCGTTATCTGAGTCAAGATCTTGATAATCTGGAATACCATCACCATCAGTATCGTTTGTACAGAAATAACTTTGTGTATATCTTATTGTAGAATTCGTAGTATGTGTGATTTGAACAAAAACTCTACTAATTTGAACTCCTGGAAAATTAAACACTACACTACCTACTGGATCTGATGATATTGAATCCCCATCAATAGAAGCAATAGCATTTGGTATATCAGTAAACGAATTTCCTGTTTGAGTTATTCTAGAACCAAGAGTAACATAATTAGTACCTGCAAGATTTATTAAATTATTATTTTGATCATAAACGTTTAATAACATTGTTTCATTTTGATCAAAATCTGTAAATTTAAAAGTTGCATTGTTAATTGGATTAGAGAAAACTGAATTTATACTACCTGACTGACCTGCAACTCCAGTTAATTTAAAAACTGGTCCTTGTTGACCAACTCCGTTTAAATTAAGTGTTTCAAAGTTAGTTCCACCCGCTGTGTTAAATGTGTAAGTAACATTTGTATTACCACCTATATTATATGAGGCATTATTTGCGGAAGTAATAGGATTTATGATTCCGATTGTTCCTAATATGTTAGTATTAGTAGCTCCACAACCTTCAACAGAATCTAGAATTCCATCGTTATCATCATCTAAATCTACTGTATCTGGAATACCGTCACCATCAAAATCTGGTAATACAGTAACTGTAGCAAAGGATGTTGAACAATTTGCAGGAGTTACACCTATTTCGCATATTGTGTATGGATATGTATATACTCCTGGAGTAGTTCCTGGAGCAATTGTAATCGTTCCCGAAGGATTCATTACTAAACTTCCAACAGTCGGCGTTGGTGCAATTCCGGGTATTAAAGTTACTTGAGATAGAGTGACTGGTGTAACTCCACTTAAAGAATCATTTAATAAAACCGAAGGAGTAGAGCCACCGTTTGTAGTTGACACACTAGGGTAACTATCTGGATTAGCTTTGATTAGATTTCCAAGTGTAATTAATGTTTGGGAAGGAGAACAAATACAATTTGTTCCACCAATTACTCCAACTATTTTACCTGTTGCACAAGATGGGGCTGTAAAATTAAACCCTTGTGTTACAGTTGCTGTTGGTGCTAATGAGCCCGGTATTATTCCTGTGAATAAAATAGCACCTGTTGGATTACCCGTAGCATCTGCACAATAAAAATCAACTGTTAAAGGCGATGATGCACTTGTTGCAATTTGTCCGTTGTTAATTACAGTTACACTTGCAGAAAAATTATTTGGTGTTGCAAAACCACCAGATGAGGCCGTAATTGCAGGATCTGGTTTCAATAAATCAACAACATTATTGATTTGACTGGTTAGATTTCTAACATTACTACAAAGCAAACCAGTTGTAGTACATAAAACCGAAGCAGATGCACTAGTTTCTAAAGTTATAGAAGCTGAAGTTTCACAAACTGAAGTAGCATTGCCAGAAACTTTAAATTTGAATTCTATAATACCATTTTGACCAACTCCCGCTGTCATAGGCCAATCTAAACTACCATTAGCATTTAAAACTGGATTTGATGCTACAAAATTAGTGACTGGTATTACTGAACCTGCAACATATGAAAGTCCAGCAGGTAAAGTCAATGTTATAAAATCCGTTGCTTTAGTAGAATTTAATAAAGGATCAAATGGAGCCGGTGGTAAACCTACATTCGTTAGTTTAACCGTAATTTCATTTTGGTTAGGAGCACAAACATTCATTGCAGGAGAAGTTAATTCTGATACAATGTTGTATGGTAATGCTGCACCTTGTATAGTGTAAGGATTTGTTACAATTAATGGTTTGTTAGTATCCTTTCCACACCAAGTTTTCGCAAATGGCTGAAAGTATAGTTGCTTACCAGCAGTAAAGAATCCTGGAGATGGGCAAAATGTTTGAACTTGATACTCAACAGTATATTTGTTATTTACTGGATCTGAAATTGGTCTTAACCCGATTCCTATTGCTCTTGATAAATCAGCAATAGTTGCTGAAACATCAACAAGATAAACAAAACCTGTTTGAGTAATATTAGAAGCAGGAACAGTTATTAGAGTTCCCGAACCTTCTGGAAATTCAACTTTTACAGAACCTGGAACTAAAACGTAACCAGATGATAATGTGATTTTATTTTTGTGATCCCATAGATAAGCAGTTTTTGTATTTGTAACTCTATACTTGAAAGTATAAGTATCACAAAACTGTGCAGGGAAAGTTGGTTGAGAAATAATCGATGCTTGAATTTCTCCTGGAAGAGGATTCAAATTTAAAGTAATAACTTTAGGTATACAAGGATATGCTATTACACTTGTTGGATAGCCAGTACAATTCCATCCAGAAGTAACTTTTATGCTACTTACAGAACAACTTGTATAACCCGCTCTTATTGTAAATGTTCTTGTAGTTCCAGCAGCAAGATTTCCTACTTCGTAAAGTCCGTTAGTTGCATTTAGTGGAAAATTTGTAGCACCTTCTTTTACATCAAGTATTGTTAAACCTGTTGACAACGTATTATCTACAGAAAACCATGTATTAGCAGCACTTGATAATGAAGGATTTGCAACATCAATAGTCCAAGTTACAAATTTATTATCTGCATCTTGTGTAACTGTTGGGGTAGTCAAGTTAATTGCTGGAGCAGCAAAAGTAACCGCAGTATCAACATAAAATGTTCCAACAGGATAAGAAACTGGTGGATAAGGACCATAGTCTCTTCCACTTGCAGTATCTTTCATACCTTGTAAAACAGCATACGCTTCTTGTAGTGGAGATAAATAATCGTATGAAGTTCTAGTTCCAAAATTTTGAGCAACGGCATTAGTTACTAAACAGGTTGGCTTGAAATAAATTGTAGAATACTGTAACGATTGTAAATCTGGTGTCGGTAAAGTACCGCCATTTACTGCATATGATTTATATAAATCTATAGTAACTAAATTACCAGAAACTGTGTAATTTGTTGGTGAAAGATACACATCAGTAGAGCCAGAAATTCCTGGGAAGTTATTATAAAATGTAGTGTATGAAATTGCTTCATCTACCACATAGCCAGTTGGTATCCTAAAAGTTGTCTGATATGGTAAATAAGCTCTTCTAACTTCATTTGGAAAAGGATCTGTATTCCATTCCGTTCCAAATCTTTTACCAGTAATCTGTTGTGCATAGAATGTATTAGCACAACCATTAATTAATGATCTGTTTACTTGTGAATATGAAAACTCATTAAATCCTACTGCTTGATAAACAGCAGAATAATTATCACAAGAATATGGAGTTCCTGCTGGTGCAGTAGTTACATATATGTTCGTAGAAACTGTTCTGTTTGCAATTTGTGCATATCCAGAATTCTCATTATTTATAACATTTAATTCCACATTAACTATATCTCCTGCTAAAAATTTTGATCCTGGAACTCCAAGTGAAGCATAGGTGTAAGCAAAATTAACAACTGCTCCAACCTGACTTACTGGTAAACCAGAAGTAACATAAGGCGTTCCGCCACGTGTTACAGTAACTTTAGCATTGACAGATTGTATTCCTGTAGCCACGGCAACAGGAACTGGAAAAGTAATAATACCTTCTAACTGATTAAATATCAATGATGAAGTATTATTCACAATATTACCAGTAGTTCTAATTGTTAAATTATCTCCAATAGTGACCCTATCAAGTCTAACACCTGGACCAGATGCTGGCAAAGCGCTATCTGCAATTCTATCATTGTTTGCATCTGCAAATCCAAGATTTGTTCTCACAGCTTTAGCATTTGTGGCTACAAGTCCATCAGTACATCCTACACCACAATGAACCACTGTTGGTAAAGGTACTACTGAACAGAGACCTCTCAAGACATTTCCAGAAGAAGGATCAGCACATGTGCTACCTGCTATAAAATAACCTGTAACTCCAACATTAATTGTAGAACTAACTCCACACAATGCTTTAAGATCCAATATCACTTTATCTCCTATAGGACTAGTAGCAAATGGATATGCGTACTCAACTATTACTTTATTACCAACCAATTGTGGAAATCCAGCCAGTGGAACATTCCCATTCAGGTCAAAGTTTGCAGCACTTAATATCCCAGGATTAGCTACTAGAGCAGAACCTGACCATGCAAACTCTAAATGATATTTGGCACCCGGATACTGATAATATGGATTGTCATAATTTGTAATTTCAAAGTTATAAGTAGCATTATCTTCTGCACCTAATGGGTATCCATTAACGTCTGATGGACCACTTAAATTGAAAGAAAGATTTGGATTATAATGTTCTGAACCTCCAATATTTCCAGCAGATAAATAATCGAAAGACTGACAAGCGTCTTTATACTTAAGAGTATATGCTTGATTACCTGTATAATCCTCTGCATAACAAATTGTATTTACACAAGTGTCAACATCATACTCCACCGTAACTACATCACCAGGTTGTAAATTTGGAATTGAAATTTCATAAGCATTCACGTTTCCTGACAAAGGACCAAAACAAGCCAGATATTTACCATCATAACTTGTACCCGCTGCACTAGTATCATAAAATTCGGGTGGAAAAGTATTTAAAATTGTGGCAGCAACTATAGCACCACCATTTACTTTAATAGTAACTGAACCAGGAACTAACCTATTCAACATCCAAGTTTTGTAATATTCTGTATTCTGTCCTGGATAAGCACATGATACTTTAAAAGTTCCATTAGTTGATATTCCAGTTCCATTATTTGTTAGTTTAACAACTCTATGATAGGATTGTCCGTAACATTTTGGATTTTGAGAAGTTGGGTCTTCAACAACAGAAATATTTGGAACGATATTTCCAAATGTTATACCACCGTTTCTAATATCATCATCACAATAAACATTTGGAACGCATCCCCAAGCCGCTTTTACAACTGAAAAAGTTTGTGCAGCATTACAATTATTTACTGTGTACTGTAGTGTTATAAAATATCTTTCATTTAATTCAAAAAGTCCATCGCCATCACTTGTAGGACTTGGATTTGCTGTAATTTGAGCAGCATCAACTCTAAGTTTTAGTTGAGTTGCTGTGTTTGACAATATAGTTGCACCCGTTACACTTGTAATAGTAAAGTCGGTACCATGATCGTCAAAAACATCAAAAGTATTTAATGCTCCAGAACCCCCATTGGTTAATTCAATTGTTCTTGTTACGACTGAACCCAGAGTAACACTTGGAGAAACAGGCAAAACACTTAATATATTAAGTGCTGGTAATTTAGGATTAAACTCGTTCGTAAAACCAGGAGGATTTCCGATTACTGCTAAAAAATCTGAGTTTCCAGGATAAATTGCTTTATAAAAAACTCTTGAAGTCCCACCTTGTGTAGCATAATTAAAATAGTCACAAGTTGCTTGTGCTAGTATTACAATTGCTGCATTACCCGGATTGGCTGCAATGGTTCCAATATTTACAATAATTTCATTTGGCAAGGTTGCACTTGGTGTTGTAAATGTAGCCGCTACACCATTAACTGTTACACCTGAGGAAGTAGGGACAATTCCAATAGGAAATTTTACTTCTAGTGTAACATTATTTTGTCCAGCCCCTTGAAGGTTTGACACATTAATTTTATACGGAAGCGTATTACACA
Source organism: Bacteroidota bacterium (assembly GCA_031431275.1). Taxonomy (GTDB): domain Bacteria; phylum Bacteroidota; class Bacteroidia; order Flavobacteriales; family Flavobacteriaceae; genus Flavobacterium. Next base: position 11,172 of record JANPDC010000036.1, on the reverse strand, counting down.
TAGTAACATCAGCCGGAATACCATCTGAAGGAATCGAAAGAAACAAATTGTTTCCTGGAGCCTTTGTAGTTAAATTTATTTTTTTAATTGGATCAATAACATTTGCTGTATGTCCAATAAGTGTATTAAATAAAAATGCAACTACAACTAAAATTCTAGTAAAATTCTTCATATACTATTTAATTAAATTAGGGATAGTGTTTTTATTCTTTGTTTCTTGAATCTCTTTCCTAAGTACCTCTTCGAGTTCTTCTTTGGAAACAATTTTCCCGTTTTGATTCGTGTAAACGTAATAGTGATCGGCACCATTCTTTTTCACAAACTCTGCTTTGGACTCTAGAGTTGCAGAACTACTTAAAGTAACACGTGTTGCAGTGTAGTTGTGAGGAACTTTAGGCAAATCGGTTTTTAAGTTTTCCAAATCTTTAATAGGATCTTTTGAAACTGTTTGGGAGTTGACCCCAATACCAGTAACAAATAATAAGAACAACAAAATTGTTTTTATTAGTTTTGGCAAATAGTAGTTTTTCATAAAGTTTTTTTTTAAAACAAAAATTCATACAAGTATTCGTTACATACTAATGTAATAATACGAGTTACAAAATTATGTTAAAATTTTAAAATTCACAACACGTAGAACTACGTGTCGAAATAAAAAAAACAAAAATTCAGATTAAAAGCCGTTTTCATCGATTAAAGTCATATTTAATCGTTTAAAAGAAAAAAAAAAGAAAAAAATTAACACAATATTAACTTTTATTGAATATTAGCCATTATTTTATTACAAAAAAATATCAATAAAATTACTTTACCAAAAAGTCTAGATTTCTTTTTAGTCCCTGAATTTTAGTCCTTTTGATTGGAGAATCTTTTAAAATTATTCGAAATGTTTCCTCTGTAATTTCTTGCCAATCTTTTTTTGACATTGAAAGGACTTCTGGGATTGGGTTAAATAACGGTTCTGAATGTGGTTTTGAAAATTTATTCCATGGGCAAACGTCTTGGCAAATATCACAACCAAATGCCCAATCATTAAATGTTCCTTTTAGTTCCTGAGGAATATTTTCTTTTAGTTCAATGGTAAAATAGGAAATGCATTTGCTTCCATTAACTATATAGGGTGTTTCAATTGCATTTGTGGGACAAGCGTCAATACAAGCGGTGCAAGAACCACAATGATCTGTTGTTGGATTGTCATAATCGAGTTCAAGATCAAGGATTAATTCTGCAATGAAATAAAAAGAACCCACTTGTTTTGTAATGAGATTACTGTTTTTTCCAATCCAACCCAAACCTGATTTTGCTGCCCAAGCCTTGTCTAATACTGGAGCAGAATCAACAAATGCACGACCCGTAACTTCGCCTATATTCTCTTGAATGGAATGTAATAATTCTTTGAGTTTTTCTTTAATTACAAAATGATAGTCTTGCCCATAGGCATATTTTGAAATCTTGAAAGTATCTTTGATTTGAAGCTCTTCAGGGAAATAATTCAACAATAATGAAATTACAGATTTCGAACCTTCAACTAGTTTTGTTGGATCAAGTCGTTTATCAAAATTATTTTCCATGTAGGACATTTGACCTTGTTGGTTCGTGTTTAACCAATGTTCTAAACGAGAGGCTTCTTGCTCCAAAAATGTTGCTTTTGAAATACCACAAGACATGAATCCAAGACGTTTAGCTTCATTTTTTATAAATGTTGTATTTACTGATAAATTGCTCATTTTGCAAAAGGGATGGAAACGGAAATCTTTTTTGTTGGCTTTTCGCCACAAAAAAATTGAGAGTGAACAGCCCGACCCGCAGGGTTTTGCCCTAAAAAAGTCCTGTTTGAATGTTAGTTTTTATTCTTCCTAAGTGCCTATATGCTTTTTCAGTTACTTCGCGACCACGAGGTGTGCGCATTAAAAACCCTTCTTGAATTAAAAAAGGTTCATAAACCTCTTCGATGGTTTCTCCACTTTCTGAAACGGCAGTGGCTAAAGTAGAAAGTCCTACAGGTCCACCTTTGAATTTATCAATGATTGTGGTTAGAATTTTATTGTCCATCTCATCTAGACCATGTGCATCTACATTCAGTGCTCGCAATGAAAATCGAGCAATTTCAATGTCAATGCTTCCATTTCCTTTTATTTGTGCAAAATCTCGGACTCGACGCAAAAGTGCATTTGCAATTCGGGGTGTGCCTCTACTTCTACCAGCAATTTCGATAGCGGCTTCCATTGTTATTGGCATTTTAAGTATACTTGAACTCCGCTGGACTATAGTGGTGAGTAACTCTGTATTGTAATATTGTAGTCTACTCTGAATACCAAATCTTGCACGCATTGGGGCAGTTAACAATCCTGAACGTGTTGTTGCTCCAACTAGTGTAAAAGGATTAAGATTAATTTGAACTGAACGAGCATTTGGTCCAGATTCTATCATGATATCAATCTTGAAATCTTCCATTGCTGAATACAAGTACTCTTCTACAATCGGACTCAATCGATGGATTTCATCGATAAACAATACATCTCGTTCGTCAAGATTTGTCAATAAACCTGCTAAATCCCCTGGTTTATCTAAAACTGGTCCTGATGTGATTTTAATTCCAACTCCTAACTCATTGGCTAAAATATTAGCTAATGTAGTTTTTCCTAATCCTGGAGGTCCATGAAACAAGGTGTGATCTAAGGCTTCTTCCCTTTGATTAGCCGCCTGAACAAAAACTTTTAGATTCTCTAATATCTGTTCTTGACCTGTAAAATCATCGAATGAAAGTGGTCGTAATTTTTTTTCAAGATCAAGTTCTTCGGGATTTAAATTATCGTTTGTTGGATTTAGATTTTCGTTCATGTTAAAGATATCTGTCACAGTTTTAAGTCATAATTTAATACCTTGTTATAATTAACAAAAGGCTCAACTTTTAGGTTAGATATAAATATATACCTTAAACAAAGTTAGTTAGAATATTCATTTAAACAACAAAATCTGATAAGCATTTACTTATCAGATTTTGTTTATAATTTATATAGATTGTTAGTGATGTAACTCTTCTTCACCAGCCATCATTGGTACATTCTGAGGAACAAAATCTTCTGCATGTCCTGGCTTACTGTAATCGTAAGGCCATCTGTGTACATGAGGTATTTCACCAGGCCAGTTTCCGTGAATATGTTCTACTGGTGCAGTCCACTCTAAAGTATTTGACCTCCATGGATTCATTTCTGCTTTCTTGCCATAAAACATACTTGCAAAGAAATTATAAATAAAAACCAATTGGAAAACACCACCAAATATAGCAAAACTTGTTATGATTACATTCACATTCTGTAAATCATCAAACAATGGAAAGTTCGTATTCGTGTAATAACGTCTAGGAAGTCCTGCCATACCAATAAAATGCATTGGAAAGAAAACACCGTATGCAGAAATTGCTGTAACCCAAAAGTGGATGTAACCAAGATTCTTATTCATCATTCTACCATATAATTTTGGATACCAATGATACACTCCCGCAAATAAACCATACAATGCAGATATACCCATAACTAAGTGAAAGTGAGCAATTACAAAATATGTATCGTGAACATTAATATCTAACGTTGAATCTCCAAGAATAATACCAGTCAATCCACCTGTTATGAAAGTTGAAACCAATCCGATAGAAAACAACATTGCAGGATTTAGTTGCAAATTACCTTTCCACAGCGTAGTTATGTAATTAAATGCTTTAACAGCCGATGGTATTGCAATTAGCAATGTTGTAAAAGTAAATACAGATCCTAGGAATGGATTCATTCCTGATAAAAACATGTGGTGACCCCATACGATTGTTGATAGAAATGCGATTGCAAGAATTGATGCAATCATGGCACGATAACCGAAAATTGGTTTACGCGCATTTGTAGCAATAATCTCAGATGTAATTCCTAATGCTGGTAATAATACTATATACACTTCTGGGTGACCTAAAAACCAAAATAAATGTTCAAATAAAACTGGTGAACCACCTTGATAATGCAAAACTTCGCCAGCAATGTATATATCAGATAAGAAAAACGATGTTCCGAAACTTCTATCAAAAATCAATAATAATGCAGCTGAGAACAAAACTGGAAATGATATAACTCCAATAATTGCAGTTACAAAGAAAGCCCAAATTGTAAGTGGCAATCTTGTCATTGTCATTCCTTTGGTTCTGAGGTTAATTACTGTTACAACATAATTCAATGATCCCATCAATGAAGCAGCAATGAATATGGCCATTGAAACTAACCAAAGTGTCATACCCATTCCAGATCCTGGAATAGCTTGTGGTAATGCTGACAATGGTGGATAAATAGTCCAACCTGCTGATGCTGGTCCTGATTCAACAAACAATGAAGATATCATGATTACACTTGATAGAAAAAACAACCAATAAGAAATCATATTCAAAAAACCAGATGCCATGTCTCGTGCACCAATTTGTAGTGGAATTAATAAATTACTGAACGTTCCACTTAATCCTGCAGTTAATACAAAAAATACCATTATTGTACCATGAATGGTGACTAATGCTAGGTATATGTCATTACGCAATACTCCGTCTGGAGCGAATTTATCTCCTAACAAAAATGAAAATATTTTGAAAGGTTGTTCTGGATATGCTAATTGTAGACGAAACAACATTGACAGAAGAATTCCGATGATTCCCATAATCAAACCTGTTAAAAGGTATTGTTTAGCAATCATTTTATGGTCTATACTAAAAATGTATTTAGTAATGAAGGTATCCTTGTGGTGGTGCTCGTGCTCTACTGCGTGATCATCTGAATGATCGTGGCTATGTGCTGACATATTAATTAAATTTATACTTTATACAAAATTAGTTTATTTAACGGCAACTTTTTGTTCAACAACAGTTAAAGATTTTGGTACAGATGTAGAATCTTTTGCCATTTTTTCTTCTTGAATTGATTTACCAAAAGTGACTTGTGATTTCATCCATTTTTTAAAATCTGCAGGAGTATCTACGATTATTTTCATCTGCATATTGTAGTGAGATGCACCACAAACTTTGTTACACAATAAAAGGTAGTCAAACTCATATGAATCTAATGCGGTTTTGCCATCTGCCACAAGAAGTTTACTTTTTTCTTCGCGTATCTTGTTGATGTTTCTTACTTTATCAACAATTAATTCATCCTGACGCATTTCGTCAGTTGTGTAAATTGGTTTGTAAGCAAACTGTGTAACCATTCCGGGCACACAATTCATTTGTGCTCTAAAGTGTGGCATATAAGCAGAATGCAAAACGTCTTGAGAACGCATCTTGAAAAGAATTTTTCTTCCTTTTGGAATGTGTAATTCGGTTACAACAATATCATCTTGACCATACTTGTCAGATGGATCAGTTCCTGTTGAATTTATTCCTTCAATGTAACGTACATTTGCCTTTCCAAGTACATTATCTTTTCCTGAAAGTCTCGCTTTCCAGTTGAATTGTTGACCGTATAATTCTACTACCATTACATCTTCAGTCTTTTCATCAACGAACATTATTTCTGTCCAAGCGAACAATCCGTAAAGGATTAATCCTGCTAAAACTACGGCTGGGATAATTGACCAAATTAATTCTAATCTATTATTATCAGCAAAGTACAATGCTTTCTGATCTTTTTTACCTCTGTATTTAAAGGAAAAATAGTATAATAAAAATTGTGTAATGGTTTGAACAAAAAATATTAATATCAAAGAAATATTAAATAAATTATCAATCACTGAACCATGTTCGGAAGCTGCAGTACCTAAGGTTAATTTACCCCAAGTTAACAAACCATAAATAGTAAAAATGTATATAAAAGCAAGAAAACCAAACATCAAATAACCTTGAAGATTATTGTCTTTGTCATTAGCAACTTGTGTTCCTTCAACTTTAGTTTTTCCAACTTGAGTTAAATCAAATATTTTAGTTAATTGCCATATTGCAACGGCTAATAATGCTAAAACTATAATTATCAACAAACTTGTCATCTGTTTATTTGTTTAAAATATTAATAATGGAAATGTTTACTTTCTTCAATAAAAGGATTTCGTTTTGGCAAAAGTGGTGATTTAGTTAATGCTGTGAATACAACAAAAATAAACAATCCAACAAAAAACAGTAATGAACCAATTTCTGAAAATCCGATATACCATTGGTCACCAACTGTTGATGGCATAATCATGTTGAAAAAATCAACATAGTGACCCAATAAAATTACTGTTCCTGCCATAACCAATACCCACGAAAGTCTTTTGAAATCTGTGTTTATAAGAATCAATAATGGAAAAATAAAATTCATTACAACTGCTCCAAAGAATGGAAGATTGAAATCATTTATTCTTGTTACATAATAGGTAACTTCTTCTGGGATATTTGAATACCAAATCAACATGAATTGTGAGAACCATAAATACGTCCAGAAAACTGAAAATCCAAACATGAATTTTGCTAAATCGTGTATATGACTTGTATTTACATGCTCAAGATATCCTTTAGATTTTAAATATAAGGTTGTCAAACAAATTGTAGTAACTGCACTCACAATAAAACTTGCAAAAACATACCAACCAAATAGTGTACTTGACCAGTGAGGATCAACTGACATAATCCAATCCCAAGACATAATAGACTCTGATACTATAAAGAAAACCAAAAACATTGCTGAAATGTTGAAATTCTTTTTGTAAAAAGAATTGTCATTCGATTCATCTTGTGCCAAACAATTTTTTCTTGAAAAATATCTGTATAAATTCCAACCTACCAAAAATATTGCTGCTCTAATAATCCAAAATGGAAAATTTAAGTATCCTTGCTTTCCTGCAATGATTTTATCGTAATTTGGTTTTGTTGGATCCATGATTCCTTCATTTAACCAAAGGAATATATTATTTGATTCAAAAACATGTAAACCTGTGATTACTAAAAACACAAAAAGTATAATTGAGCCAACTGGTAAGTATGCGGTTATGCCTTGCATTACTCGAAATAAAACTGGAGACCAACCTGCTTGTGCAACTTGCTGGATACCATAAAAAGCCAAAACTCCAAGAGATATCAACATTATGAATAACATTGGTATATACAAAGCAGCCCAAGGTTTATTTTCTAATTGATGATAAACATGTTCAGCATGCTCCTTATGTTCCGCTACTTCTTTGGCATCTTTTTTTACTTCTACTTTAGAATGTTCTCCATGACCATGACTGGCTGTAATCATAGTTTCAACTTCTTCGAGGTTTTTTGGTACAGTATAAAAACCATATCCAATTCCAATGATTCCAACAATCATTAAAATGAAAGAAAAAGTTTTTAATTTATTTGAAAATGTGTACATAACTTTACAATAAGTTTATTCTAAGATTATTATTTATTTTTCAGTTTCATTACGTAATCTGCAACTAACCAACGTTCTGTTTGATTCAATTGATTGGCATAATTACCCATAGTGTTAATACCATAAGTCATTACGTGATAAATACTTCCTTGGGTTATTACTCTGTCTTTATAACTAGGAACTCCTAATATTTTTCCTTGAGTAACCAATTTACCTTTACCATTTCCTTCTGCACCGTGGCAAATAGCACAATAAATTTCGTAAAGTTCTTTTTGCTTATCTAAATCTTTACCTGCAATGGTATCAAGAGGAGATATTGCATTTGCTTTTGCTCCTTCATATCCTTCATTGTTATTAGCAAATCCATAAGGTACAAAACCTCTTTTTATGGAACCTTTGGCTGGAAGTTGTCCTTCTAGACCTTTAATTCCGTTTTGAGATTTGAATGCTTCTGATTCTTGATAGGTCTCATAACTAACCGATTCATACATATTTGGCATGTATTGGTAATTAGGTTTTGATTTATCACGGCATGAAATAATCGATGCGGATAAAAATAAAAAGAATACTATTTTGTATATAATTTTCATATCTAATTAATGCTTATCAATTACTTTTACTTCTACTGCCCCAGTGTTTTTAAAAAATGAAACCATTTCGTTTTCATCTCCATGAACGGCAACTTCCATTAAAAAATGATCATCGGTAGTTCTCACATCTGGGTTTTCTGCGCTTTTAAAGGGCCATAATCTACTTCTCATGTAAAAAGTGATTACCATTAAGTGAGCCGCGAAAAAAACGGTCATTTCAAACATAATAGGAACGAATGCTGGCATATTTTGAATGTAACTCATGCTCGGTTTTCCACCAATATCTTGAGGCCAATCTTGAATCATGATGAAATCCATCATCCAAGTTGCAAATGAAATTCCTACGCAACCATACATGAAAGCACAAATGGCTAATCGTGTTGGTGACAATCCCATTGCTTTATCGAGTCCGTGAACTGGAAATGGGCAAAAAACTTCTTCAATATGATGTTTTGCTGCACGAGTTTGCTTTACAGCATCCATCAATACATCATCATCGTTGTAAATGGCGTATATAACTTTATTACTCATGGTGTGAATCTTTACTTTCTTCTCTACGTTTTTTAAAATATTCTCCTGATGTTTTCAATATTGTTTTTACTTCAGCCTGAGCAATCACAGGGAAAGATCTAGAATAAAGCAAAAATAATACAAAGAAAAATCCAATTGTTCCAATGAAGATTCCAATATCGACAAATGTTGGTGAAAACATAGTCCAAGATGATGGTAAATAATCTCTGTGAAGTGAGGTCACGATAATAACAAAACGCTCAAACCACATTCCAATATTTACAACAATTGAAATTACAAATGAAAACATAATACTTGTTCTTAATTTCTTGAACCACATGAATTGTGGTGAGAAAACATTACAAGTCATCATCGACCAATATGCCCACCAATATGGTCCGGTTGCTCTGTTCAAGAATGCATATTGCTCATATTCAACTCCAGAATACCATGCTACAAATAATTCTGTAATGTAAGCAACACCTACAATAGAACCTGTAATCATGATTACAATATTCATTAATTCAATATGCTGAATGGTAATATATGCCTCTAATTTAGACACTTTTCTCATAATGATAAGCAACGTATTTACCATTGCGAATCCAGAGAAAACTGCACCCGCCACAAAATAGGGTGGAAAAATAGTGGTGTGCCATCCAGGAATAACTGATGTAGCAAAGTCAAAAGATACAATTGTGTGAACAGAAAGTACTAATGGAGTTGCTAACCCTGCAAGTACTAAAGATACTTCTTCGAAACGTTGCCAATCTTTTGCTCTACCAGACCAACCAAAACTCAAAATAGAATAAATATGCTTATTAAAAGGAGTCACTGCTCTATCGCGAATCATAGCAAAATCTGGTAATAAACCCGTCCACCAAAAAACTAATGATACTGATAAATAGGTAGAAATTGCAAATACATCCCAAAGTAATGGTGAATTGAAATTTACCCAAAGTGATCCAAATTGATTTGGTATTGGTAAAACCCAGTATGCCAACCATGGACGACCCATGTGAATTATAGGAAATAAACCTGCCTGAATTACTGAGAAAATGGTCATTGCTTCCGCTGAACGGTTGATGGCCATTCTCCACTTTTGACGAAAGAGTAATAGTACTGCAGAAATTAATGTTCCTGCGTGACCAATACCAACCCACCAAACGAAGTTCGTGATATCCCACGCCCAACCTACGGTTTTGTTTAATCCCCAAGATCCAATTCCTGTAGAAATAGTGTAAATGATGCAACCAACTCCCCAAAGGAAAGCGGTTAGCGCGATTGAAAATACAATCCACCATTGTTTGTTTGCTCTACCTTCGACTGGGAAAGCGACATCTACAGTTACATCGTGATAAGATTTATCACCAATAACTAATGGTTTTCTAATGGGTGCTTCGTAATGAGACGACATATCCTATTTAGTTTCTTAATTAATTTATTTTCTAAGTATTTCTAACCTTCACGTGATAAATCACATTTGGTTTTGTTCCAACATGTTCTAGTAAATGATACATTCTTGGATCTTCTACTAATTTAACGATGCTGTCTTCTTTATGATTTACATCTCCAAAAACCATTGCTCCTGTGGAACATGCATTGGAACATGCAGTTTGAAATTCATCAACATTTACAATTCTACCTTCGCGTTTTGCTGTTAAAATAGTTGCTTGCGTCATTTGAATACACATTGAACATTTTTCCATTACTCCACGTGAGCGAACATTTACGTCTGGATTCAATACCATACGACCTAAATCGTCATTCATATGATAATCGAATTCTGAATTTTTATTATATAAAAACCAGTTGAAACGACGCACTTTATATGGACAGTTGTTTGCACAATAACGTGTACCAACACATCTGTTATATGCCATGTGATTTTGACCTTGACGTGAATGTGATGTTGCCGCTACTGGACAAACTGTTTCACAAGGTGCATGATTACAATGTTGACACATTACAGGTTGAAAAACAACTTGTGGGTTTGTACCTGGTTTTTCCATTTCTCCAAAACCACCAAGCGATCCTTTATCACCAGTCAATCCATCAAATTCTTCTTTCTTTTTATCATCTCCAGCAAAAGTTTCTTCAGAAGAGTAGTATCTATCGATACGCAACCAGTGCATATCACGACTTCTTCGTACTTCTGTTTTACCAACAACTGGTACATTATTTTCAGCATGACAAGCGATTACACAAGCCCCACAACCAGTACAAGCATTCATGTCTATTGAAAGATTAAAATGATGTCCAACTGAACGATCAAAAGATTCCCACAAATCAACTTTTGTTGCTTCAACTTCTTTATGATCTAAAGAAACCATTGGTTGTTCATTCCAAACTTCTGGTTCTTTTGTGTTGAAAATAGTTAAAGTTGTTTCTTTAACAATATCTCCACGACCCATCAATGTTTTCTGACCTTGAACACAAGCAAACTCGTGATCGCCATCAGCCTTTGAAATTTTCGCAGATTGTATGTTATTAAAATTCTTATATAATGAGTAAGCGTTTAAACCTACTTGCATTTCTTCTTTTAATGCTGCTTTTTTGCCATAACCAAGTGCTAAACCAATGGTTTTTTCTGCTTGACCTGGCTGAATAATTACAGGAACGTTATCTAATTTTTCTCCATTAATTGTAATGTTGATATAACTTCCGTTCAATCCACCATTTGCAACAATCTCATTAGTTAACTCTAATTTGTCTGCATCAAC
>JANPDC010000035.1:0-9830 GCA_031431275.1 Bacteroidota bacterium | reverse complement strand
TACATTAAAAAATGCAAAGGCTGCTCATGAGATTCTTCCAAAAGATGTTGTTTTGTATGGTTTTGGTAGAATTGGTCGTTTGCTTGCTAGAGAATTGATGTCAAAAATGGGTCAAGGCGATCAAATGCGTTTGCGTGCCATTGTTACTCGAGATAAAAATGATGCTACTTCGCTTGAAAAGCGTGCTTCGTTGTTGCGATATGATTCTATTCATGGAGATTTTCAAGGTTCGGTTGTGGCTGATTTAAAAAATAATTGTTTGATAATTAACGGTACTACGGTTCATGTAATTACTGCAAATGCTCCAGAGGAAATTGATTATATGAGTTACGGAATCAATGATGCTTTGGTGATTGATAATACAGGTGCTTTCACAACTCAGGAGCAGTTGGCTAGACATTTGACTTCTAAAGGTGTTGATAAAGTGTTGTTGACGGCTCCAGGAAAAGGTGTTCCAAACATTGTTCATGGTGTGAATCACAACGAATATAATCCAGATGAGGTCAATATTTTTTCGGCGGCATCGTGCACAACTAATGCCATTACGCCTGTTTTGAAAGCCATTGAAGATACTTTGGGTGTTGTTAAAGGTCATTTAGAAACGATTCATGCTTACACAAACGATCAAAACTTGGTAGATAATATGCATAAAAAATACCGTCGAGGTCGTGCTGCAGGATTGAATATGGTCATTACAGAAACGGGTGCTGGGAGTGCGGTGGCAAAAGCATTGCCAAGTTTGACTGGAAAATTGACTTCTAACGCCATTAGAGTTCCAGTTCCAAATGGTTCTTTGGTAGTTTTGAATCTTGAGGTTAGCAAAGTAACTTCGGTTGCAGAGGTGAATGCTATTATGAAAAAATATGCTTTAGAGGGCGAATTGGTTGAGCAAATTAAATATTCGTTGAATAACGAATTGGTTTCGTCTGATATTATTGGAACGTCGGCTCCATCGATTTATGATAGCAATGCTACGATTGTTTCTACTGATGGCAAAAACATAGTACTTTATATTTGGTATGATAATGAATATGGTTACAGCCATCAAGTAATTCGATTGGCAAAATACATCTCAAAAGTAAGACGATATACATTTTATTAATGGAATGAAAACAAACGTAAATCCGTCTTGATGCAATCAAGACGGATTTATTCTTTTACGACGTTTATAGTTGCTTTAAAACCTGTTGCTAAATTCCATAAATCAGATGAAATTGTGTTTCCGTTATCGTCTGTGACTTTAAAATCTGCTGTGTTTGGACCAACCGTTCCCTGGTTCAAGGCTTCAAAATCGATTTTATTGAATCCTTTTGCGAGTTCAATTTTTAGTATTTTATATCCAGACTCTAAAATAACTCTTTCGACTTCGACTTTTCCGTTGATGTATATTCTAATTTCATCACCGTCAACTTCACCAAAATCTCTGAATCTGATGGTAGCAAATTTGGATTTTGTTGCAAATACTCCAAGATCTTGATTTCCTCTGACTAATTTGAAACTTGCTGAAACTTCTCCATTTCCTTTTTGGTTCAATTTTCTCAAAACATCTTCGTGAGGATTCAAAAATTTATCTTTTGGTGTTAGATTAATTTCGTTTTTTAGTTTAATTTGATAAGTCGTTGATGGTTTTTTTTCTTCGAAATTGTTTGTAGGAGTGAAAAGCGGTTTTTCGTTTACATATTTATTTGGTTCTGAAAAAGGAGATGGATTTTCTGGTTTGATTTCAACAGGTGGAGCCAGAGTTTTTGGTTTGTAAAGCATCGGAAAAGATTTTGACGATTTGCCAAATTCTTTTTGTGCTTGAAGTGAACACGAAACAAAAATAATTATGATATAAATGAACCTCATGTGTGTTTTATAAACTAATTTTAATTTTTGTTAAAAATATATTTTTGCGTAAAGCCTCAGTCACAATAAAATGTTATTTATATCTTAATCAAATACTAAACCATTTTTGTGATTTTGAATTAATTTCGAGATTAATTAAATTTATGTATGATAAAAATAGTTGGACGGTTGTGCAAATCTACAACTGCTTTTTTCCAGTCTGAAACTCGCATGGTTTTGATATATTCTGTTTCTAGCGTGATGTCAGTTGCGACACACACATGCGTATTGGGTTGTAATGCTTGTAGAATATCTTCTAGCATTTTGTTGTTTCTGTAGGGTGTTTCAATAAAAATTTGTGATTGATTTTTATCTTGGGATATTTTTTCTAAATTTTTTAATGCTGTTTTCTTTTCTGATTTATCAATTGGAATGTAACCATGAAATGTAAAACTTTGTCCATTCATTCCAGATGCCATGATTGCCAATAGTATTGATGATGGGCCAACTAGAGGAATTACTTGTATTCCTTTTTCATGGGCTAATTTTACAATTACAGCACCAGGATCAGCAACTCCAGGACAACCAGCCTCACTCATGAGCCCGACATTGTGACCTTCTAAACAAGGTTGAAGCATTTTTGAATGTTCAGATACTTCTGTGTGTTTGTTTAGAGAACTCAAATGTAAAGTGGCTTGTACTTTTTGTGGATGTACATTTTTTATGAATTTTCGTGCCGTTTTTTCATTTTCAACGATGTAATAATCAATGAAATCAATTGTTCTTTTGATTGATTCTGGCAAAACATCGTTTATGGTGCATTCACCAAGTGTAGTCGGAATGAGGTATAGTTTTCCTTTTTGGGTAGATTTCATATGGATTATTATAGTTTTGCAAAGATATAAATTAACCTCATTTTATGTTTCTCAAAACAAATTAAAAGTGTCATATAAAGAACAATAATATTCAAAAAACTAACGTTTTGATTTTAATGAGCACAAACAATCACCAGTTTTTGTTAAGAAGTAGATTTTAAATTTCAATGTATACACTTTATCGATTATTGAGTTGCTTTTATCGAAAATTTAATCTGCAAATCAAAAATTAATTAATTTTGCTATTAAATTATAGAAATGATGAAACAAAAATACAATTCCCCAAATTCTAAAAATTTTATACTTTTATTTATTTTATTAGGATTTTCGTTGTTTTCAAGGGCGCAAACATTCACGGATAGTAATTTGCCAATTGTAATCATCAACACAGATATAAATACAATTACTGGACTTCAGTTGGAAATTCTTGATGACCCTAGAGTTCTATCAAATATGAAAATAATAAAGCATCCAGACGGAACTAGAAATTTTATGACCGATCAAAATACTCCTGCTTTTTTGAATTACAATGGGAGAATTAGTATTGAAATTAGAGGTTCAACTTCTCAACTCCCTCCAAAAAAGCCTTATGGTTTGACAACTTTACAAGCAAATAACACTTCAAACAATAATGTTAGTTTACTTGGAATGCCAGCAGAAAATGACTGGGTTTTGAGTTCAATTGCCTATGATAAATCATTTATTAGAGATTATTTATGCTATAATCTTTCAAGACAAATGGGAAATTATGCAACTAGAACCGAATATTGCGAAGTGGTGGTAAATGGTGATTACAAAGGTTTATATCTTTTGCAAGAAAAAATAAAAGCAGATTCTGGTAGGGTTGATATTTTGAAAATGACTACAATAGACAATACAGCACCAAATGTTACCGGTGGATACATTACTAAATGTGATAAATTAACGGGCGGAGATCCTTTAGCATGGCTCATGCAAGGAGTCAACTTCATTCACCATTTGCCAAAACCAACTGATGTTACTGTTGCACAAAACGATTACATAAAAAGTGAGTTTTATAGATTAGATGCAAATACATACAATCAAACACTACTAAATGGATATAAAACGGTTATTGATATTCCAAGTTTTGTAGATTTTATGCTAGTAAACGAATTGGCTTCCAATGCAGATGTTTATCAATCTAGTACTTTTTTCCATAAAGATAGAAATGGTAAACTTCGTGCGGGACCAATTTGGGACATGAACATTACTTTTGGAAGTGATTTTAGTGTTGGTGGTTATAGCCAAACAAACCAATGGCAATTTAGTAATGGAAATAGAGTAGGACCAGATTTTTGGTTAGAGTTGTCAGACAATGGCTCGTTTTGGTGTTATTTCAAGAAAAGATGGAACGAATTAAAACAGCCAGGTCTGCCCATGAACGAAATTGTTTTAAATACTTTTATGGATAATACCATTACTTATATTTCTGAAGCATTGGCGAGACAAGAAACTCGCTGGGGTGTAACAACTCCAAATCAAGCCACAGATTTGGCAAACATGAGATTATGGTTAACACAAAGAATCGCATGGATGGACACAAGATTAAACAATTTTGTGTCTTGTTCAAACATAGTAACTCCACCATTAGTGATTTCAAAAATTCATTATAATCCATCAATTTCAGGAACTTTCACAAGTAATGAACAAGAGTTTGTTGAAATAACAAATACAGGAGCAACTTCATTAAATTTATCTGGAGTTTATTTTAGCAAATTAGGAACTACATATCAGTTTCCTTATAATTCCACAATTGCAGCAAATACGAGTTTATTTTTAGCCTCGAATGCCGCAGTTTTTTTGTCAAAATATGGTTTTGCACCTTTTGGTCAATATACTCGAAATTTATCAAACAAATCTCAAAATATTGTTTTGGCAGATGCTATGGGAAACGTTATTGATAATGTAGAATATTTTGATTCATTACCATGGCCGCTAGCCGCAGACGGATTAGGAAGTTATTTGCAATTAGTAGATAATAGTTTTGATAACAACATTGCATCAAGTTGGATAGCAAGTTCAAGTACTATACTTCCAGTAAATGATTTTAATTATTCAAACATTTCAATTTCTGTATTTCCGAATCCATCAAGTAATTTAATTTCAGTAAATTCTTCTGTATTAATTCAAAAAATTGAATTTATAGATATGTTTGGTAAACTAATCAAATCAGAAATTTTCAATTCAAATGAAGTTCAAACCAATATTAGTAGTTTTCAATCAGGTGTATATTTGATGAAAATCTATAATGAGTATGGAAGCAAAATGGAGAAATTGATTAAGAATTAGTTTTATTTTTAACTTTTAATGAGGTTTTTAATTTATTTTTGTTAAATAAAATTTATTGCTACCTTTGCGAAAAAAAGATGAAACAAAAGTATATTTTAATTATCTTATTATTAGTTAATTGCATTTCTAAGTCGCAGAATTTTACTGATAGTAACTTGCCAATTGTAGTAATTACTACTGACTTGAATACAACTACAAATTTACCTTTAGAAATCGAAGATGTAAATAGAGTTTTGGGTTCAATGAAAATTATTAAACATTCAGACGGTTCTAGAAATTTTCTTACTGATATCAATACTATTGGTTTTCTAAATTATAATGGTAGAATAAATATTGAAACTCGCGGATCTTCATCTCAATCACTCCCTAAAAAGAGTTATAGTCTAACCACTTTGTTAGCAAATAATATTAATAATAATAATGTTAGTTTACTAGGTATGCCCTCTGAAAATGATTGGATTTTGAATAGTTTGGCATTTGATCCTTCTTTAATACGAGATTATTTAGCGTATAATTTGTCACGTCAAATGGGCAACTATGCAACCAGAACTCAATATTGCGAAGTTGTTGTAAACGGAGAATATAGGGGTTTGTATCTATTACAAGAAAAAGTAAAAGCTGATTCTAACAGGGTTGATGTTACAAAAATAACTACATCTGATTTGACATCGCCCAATTTGTCAGGTGGATATATTACTAGAGCAGACAGAGGAACTGTTGCTTGGTCTACAGTTAATTATTTAGCACAAAATACAAACTACGTGCATGAATTACCAAGTCCAACAAACGTACTGCCTGCACAAAACAACTATATTCATTCACAGTTTGAAGATTTACAAACGGCAATAACGGCTAATAACGCATCGCTATTGAACGGATATACTACAATAATTGATATTCCAACTTTTGTAGATTTTATGGTTTCAAATGAGTTTGCTGCAAATGTTGATGGCTATCAGTTAAGTACCTATTTTCATAAAGATAGAAACGGAAAACTTCGTGCTGGCCCAATATGGGATTTTAATTTGACACTTGGGAATGATCTTTTTGCTTGGGGTTATAATAGAAGTTTTATTAATACATGGCAGTTTTCAAATGGAGATAACGAAGGCTCCAAATTTTGGACAGATTTGTATGCAAACCCAGAATTTAAATGTTATTTTTCAAAAAGATTTCACGATTTGATACAACCAGGTCAGCCTATGAATGAAACAGTTCGAAATGCTTTCATTGATAATACAATTCTTTTATTAGGCGAAGCAATGGTTAGAGAAAACCAAAAGTGGAATACGATTCCAAATAATCCTTTAGAAATTTCAACATTAAAAACATGGATGAATGATAGGACAACTTGGATGACGACTAATCTAGGATCCTATTCTGCCTGTTCAAATGTATCAACACCAACATTAGTTATTTCAAAGATAAATTATAATCCTATTGCAATCACAACTCCAACTGCTATATCGAGTAATGATCAAGAATTCATACAAATTACAAATACTGGAGCAACTTCTGTAAATTTATCTGGAATAAATTTTAGTAAGTTAGGAACTACCTATCAATTCCCTTACAATACATCAATTGCTGGAAATTCAAATATTTATTTAGCTTCAAATTCAGTAGTTTTTCAATCTATAAATGGTTTTGCTCCTTTTGGGCAATTTACCAGAAATTTGTCAAATAAATCTCAAAATATTGTTTTGGCAGATGCTTTTGGAAATGAAATTGATAGAGTTGAATATTTTGATTCCACACCTTGGCCACTTGCAGCAGACGGATTAGGAAGTTATTTGCAACTAGTTAGTACAAATTTAGATAACAATATAGCCTCGAGTTGGATTGCTAGCACAGCCACTTTACCAAACGAAAGTTTTAATTTGATTGATCAAAACACATTAATTTATCCAAATCCTGCCTCTAGTTTAGTTGAGATTAGTTCCCCAATACATATTGAAAAATTTGAAGTTATAGATACTTGTGGAAAATTATTAAAACTTGATACAGTAAGTTCAAATAAAGTAGCCATTGATATTTCTAATTTCTCAAATGGAATTTATTTAATAAAAATTCACACCCAGTTTGGAGTAAAAACCGAAAAATTAATCAAGAATTAGAAAACTAATTTTATAGTTTTTGTCAGGTATAAAATTATTTTATACTTTTATTTACATGAAAATGCCCCAATAGTAAGTCACTTTTGGGGCATTTTAAAATTTATAAAAAACCTACATTTTAAAATTTCAGGAAATAAATTATTTTGCTTTTGCGTTACAATTAGCAACAATTCCAGAAGTTTCATAACCTCCAAATTTTTTCATGTAACTTTTAACAGAAGATCCATAAGCATCTTTACATTTTTGTTTACCGTTTGATTTTAAGAATTTTTTTACAGAACCAGCGCCTCCAAGGTGAGCCGATGCCAAAATACCAGATTCGGTAACTTTTACTCCAGAAATTATTTTACCTGAGTAGTTTTCAATTTCTTCCTTTAAAACAGATTTATTGATTTTTAAAAGTGCAATAAAGGCTTTTTCCTGAAGTTTTTTACTATTTAAAAAGGCTGCACTGTCGTGAATTCCAATAGTTTTGAGTGTTTGCTTGCCAAATTGATATTTACCCATATAACCGAGTGAATTAACCAATTTGTAATTACCTTGAGATTCTTTAAAAGCAAGTGCCTCTTTGAATGCTATAAAAAATTTTCCGGTGTAAGGAATTGTTTTTGAGGTATAATTTGAATTATTTTTCGATGGAAATAAGCAATCATAATTTGCTTTTTCATCAGTTGCAAAAACGTTTTTAGATTCGTTTTTAGTGGGCTTAAAACCAGAACTCATAAATCCAATTGTGGCAATGATAATGGAGTAAAATAGACATTTCTTTAACATAAAATTGTTTTCTTCGAAGCCTGTCACACTAGGAAATTTCTACTCCACAAAGATAACCTCGTAGAAAACGAAACTGAAAATCAATACGTTAAAGTTTTCAAAAAATATAAACAATCAAAGTTAACAACTCCGTGAGCCAGTTTGTTAGTAGTAGTTAAGCAGTGATTACAAAACTCAAAAAAAATGCTTTTTTTAGTGAAAAAATCTAAAAACAAAGCCTTTTAAAGTTTATTTAGATGCAAGTTAGCGATTTAATTAACGAATATTTCATAAGATAAACGTTAGATACTTGTAGGAAATTGTATTTTAATTATCTTTTTACTCCTTGATTGCTTATCCACTCACTATATTTTTTTGCATTTGCATTGTGTTGGGTCAAATCCGAAGCAAATTCGTGATAACCAAAACGAGTAACACTTGCACAAAAATACAAATAATCATTTTTTTCAGGTTTTAAAACCGCTTCTAATGCTGTCACGTCTGGCATTGCAATTGGACCAGGAGGCAAACCAATATTTTTATAGGTGTTGTAAGGGTGATTTAGGAACAAGTCGTCATACAAAACTCTTTTGATGACTAATGTAAAATCATTAGCCTGTTTTTTAATAGCATAAATCACTGTTGGGTCAGCTTGTAGTGGCATTTCGATTTTTAATCGATTTAGATAAACAGCAGCAATTCTTGGTCGTTCGTCTTTTTTTATACTTTCTTTGTGCACAATCGATGCCAAAATTGTGGCTTCAATTGGTGTTAAATTGTTTTCTTTAGCCAATTCAATGCGTTCATTTGTCCAAAATTTTTGATATTCATTGAGCATTTTATCTCTAAATTTTTCAGCCGAGGTATTCCAATACATTTCATAGGTATTTGGAATTAATACAGCAAAAACATTGTCTTCTGTAAAGCCGTTTTTGGACAAAAAATCAGGATTTTTAAATGAATTTAAAATAGAAAGGCTATCTGCTTCAATTTGTGAACTTGCTCTTCCTGCTAAATCTTCTAAACGTTCTTGGTTGTTAAAAGCCAATTTTACTGCTACATTTTGTCGCAAAGTGGTTACCAAAGCAAAACTACTCATGCCTTTTTTGATTAAAAATCGACCCGATTTTACATGTTCTGGATAAGAACGCTTATTGGCAATGAACTCAAATTTATCCATATCCTTGATATAAGGAGCAATGATTTCTTTGGCTAATTTATAATTCGCATTTGTTGGAATGGTTACAAAATGTTCTTTTTCAGAAAGATTTGTATTGTCTGTAAAAACTTTCGAATAAATGAAAATTCCTGCAAGTAAAACTAAAAGTGCTATAATTGAGATTACAATTTTG
Organism: Bacteroidota bacterium; assembly: GCA_031431275.1. Classification (GTDB taxonomy): domain Bacteria; phylum Bacteroidota; class Bacteroidia; order Flavobacteriales; family Flavobacteriaceae; genus Flavobacterium. The sequence goes on along the minus strand of JANPDC010000035.1, from coordinate 596 downwards.
ATTGATTTGCTTTTGTTCAAAATATTATTTTATTTAGGGTTGATTAATTGGTATAAGTTTTCATCTTTATAGATTCCGTTTACCAAGTTCCATTGTTTTTTGGTTCCTACAAATTTAAAACCAAATTTAATAAAAAGAGCCAAACTTGCCTCGTTTTCTGTTGAAATATTTGCGTAAAGTTGATGAATATTTAATATCTCAAAACAATAATCAATCAACAATCCTAATGCTTGTGATCCAACGCCATTATTTCTATTGGTTTCGTTGTTGATTAGAATTCCAATTCCAATACGACTATTTTTTGGGTCATAGTCAAAAAGATCAATTAAACCAATGGCTTTGAAATTATGATTTTTGCAAATTACTAATCGCAATTGTTTGGCTTCGAAGATATCTTGATGTGCATTTTCGAGATATTGCTTAATTAAAAATTTACTGTATGGAGTTTGTGTGTTGCTCACTTCCCAAATAGATACATTGTTTTCAATGGAATAAACAAACTCCAAATCTTCGGGTTCGAGCGCACGTAAATAAATATTTTCTGCTTGTAGCGTTTTCAACTTTTATTCGATTTTAAATTCAATTTCCCCAGAAAA
>JANPDC010000034.1:0-6091 GCA_031431275.1 Bacteroidota bacterium | reverse complement strand
ATACTGCTCATGCCACAAAAGTCGAGGCATTGGAAGAGTCTGAAAAGATGATGCATGTATATGCTGATTTTGCGGAGAATTTTATGGCAATTCCGGTTATTAAAGGTCTGAAAACCGAAACCGAACGTTTTGCCGGAGCTGATGAAACCTATTGTATTGAAGCATTGATGCAAGATGGAAAAGCACTACAAGCAGGAACATCACATTATTTAGGTCAAAATTTTGCTAAAGCATTTGATGTTAAATTTGCAAACGCCGAAGGAAAACAAGAACATGTTTGGGGAACTTCATGGGGCGTTTCAACCCGTTTGATGGGTGCATTAGTCATGACACATTCAGATGATAACGGATTGGTTTTACCTCCAAACTTAGCCCCAATTCAAGTTGTAATTGTTCCAATTTTTAGAACTGATGAGGAGTTTAGTAGCATTTCAGTGGTTGCAAAAGATTTAGTTTTGGAATTAAAGAAAATGGGAATCGCTGTTAAGTTTGATGATAGAACTACACAAAAACCAGGATTCAAATTTGCTGAATGGGAATTAAAAGGTGTTCCATTGAGAATTGCTATTGGACCAAAAGATCTAGAAAATGGAACTTTTGAAGTTGCACGTCGTGATATACTTTCAAAAGGAATTGTATCAAAAGACGGAATCACAAAATATGTGAGTGAATTATTGGCACAAATTCAAAATGATTTATTCAAAAAAGCTCTTGATTATAGAAATTCACATGTGACTGAAGTTAATTCTTTCGAAGAATTCAAAGAGATTTTAGAGAATAAAACAGGATTCGTGTCTGCGCATTGGGACGGAACTGCCGAAACAGAGGAGAAAATTAAAGATTTAACTAAAGCAACTATTAGATGCATACCTCTTGATCAGAAAACAGAAATAGGAAAATGTATTTTAACTGGAATGGAATCTGCTGGTAGAGTGCTGTTTGCAAAAGCGTATTAAAAAAAAATAAAAATAATTTAAAAAAAGTTGTTTCAAGATTTGCGTAAATAAAAAATAGTTGTATTTTTGCACTCGCATTACAGAAATAATGGCCCGTTCGTCTATCGGTTAGGACGCATGGTTTTCATCCATGTAAGAGGGGTTCGATTCCCCTACGGGCTACAATTAGTTGTGAATAAGTTTTATAAAATAAAAGTTTGGTGTCTCGAATTCTTATTTTATTAGTAAAAACCAAAGTGTTCGCCGAAGCGAATGTGGGAGGTTTTACTTTTTTAACTAGTAGTTTATAAATAATTATTACAATTAAAAAAAGAAGAAAATGGCAAATCATAAATCTGCTCTTAAAAGAATAAGAAGTAACGAGAAAAGAAGAGTACTTAATAAATATCAGCACAAAACAACACGTAATGCTATCAAGGCATTGAGGTTATCAACTGATAAATCAGATGCAACATCAAAATTATCAGGAGTTATTTCAATGATTGATAAGTTAGCAAAGAAGAATATTATTCATGACAACAAGGCTTCTAATTTAAAATCAAAGTTGACAAAATTAGTTTCAAAATTGTAGTTAAAAAAACATAATTTAAAAATGCGCTTCACAAAAGCGCATTTTTTTTTGTATGATAATTAAATGAACTATCCATTATTTTCTAATTGCCACCATTTCCATATTACTCCGTTTTTATCTAAATAATCTTCCATGAATTTCATACCGACTTTCTGTAAAACGTGATTAGAAGCACCGTTTTCTGCGTGTGTGTAAGCATTCATTTTGTTGATTTTCATTTCTTTAAATCCATAATTCAACCAAGCAATTGAAGCTTCGGTTGCATAACCTTTGTTCCAAAATTTTTCGTTTAACCGGTAGCCATAATCATAGAAATTCGTGTTTCCGTTTTCCATATGGTCATTAACAAACTTTATTCCTGTCCAACCAATCAGTTCACCAGTTTCTTTAATAATCGTTGAAAAACGACCAATTCCTCTTTCAGAATATTGTTTTTGAACCATTTTTATGTAATCATGAACTTCAGAAATATCAGTTATTGGTTTTTGCCACAAGTATTTATGAACATCTGGAATTTGCTCCATTTCAAATAACTCTTTCGCATCTGACAATTCAAATGGTCGAAGAATTAGCCTTTCAGTTTCTATAATTAAATTCATTTTTAAAAGTTTAAATCATACCAATTCCAAGGATTTCCTTCCCAATCGTATTCATTTATAAAGATCATGCCTAATTTTTGTAATATTTTATTTGATCCTATATTATCTATATGTGCACCTGCTGTCAATGTTTTGATTTTCATCACATTCTTTGCATAGTCAACCCAAGGTAAAGCTGATTCGTAACCAAAACCTTTTCCCCAAAATTTTTCGTTCAAACGATAGCCAAGATCATAATAATTTATGTGATTATTTTCTTCTTCGGTTACAAATTGAATTCCAGACCAACCCATAAACTCATTCGTTTCTTTTAAGATTACTGCAAATCTAGCAATATCATAATCGGTATATTCTTGTCTAATTCTTTTTATTTTATCGTGAATAAGATTAATATCAATAACAGTTTTTCCTCCAAGATATTTCATAACATTTGGATTATTATCTAATTCAAATATATTTTGTGCATCTTCGGGTAAAATTTGACGCATTATTAAACGTTCTGTTTCTAAAATTAAATCCATAATTTATAAAGTTTTTAAATTTGAAATAATAATTCCAAAACCATCTGGGTCGAGAATAATTTTTCCTCCCGATATTTCGGGATCATTCCAAAAAGGATTTTTAGATTTGATAAATTCTATTTTATTTTTTATAATTCTATCAATAATTATTTGATATTCAATTTTGTTTTCAGAATAAAAAACTAAATAATCTTCCTCAGCAAAATTAAATTCAACAATTTCTTTAGATTTTGTGAATTCTAAATGCCAATCTAAATTTGGTTTTCCGATAAAAATGCCGTCGTAATTATTATGATTTTCAAAACTACCAAGCAATTCAAAACCAAGAACATCAATATAAAATGATTTTATTTTTTCAAGGTTATTAGTATGTCTAGCAAATCTTAATTTCATTTACTTTAGTTGAGATAATTTGCCAATTAGATTGTTAAATAATTTTTGAAACTATCTAATTGGCATATTATTGAATTATCTAATTTGTTAGTTTTTCTAAAGTGTAAGCAATCAATTCATCGACTGCTTTGTATGGATCTTCACTAAAAGTTCCTGAAGCCCGATTCGCAATTATCGCATTCAACGAAAGTGCATTATGACCTAAAAGTGCCGAAAGCCCATAGATTGCAGCAGTTTCCATTTCAAGATTCGTGATTCTATTATCTTCAAAATTGAAATTATCCATTTTGTTATTTTGGTTTTCATCTTGAATGTTCAATCTCAAAACACGACCTTGAGGTCCATAAAACCCGCCAGCAGTTGCTGTGATTCCTTTGTGAATTTTATCACTTTCGATTAATTTTTCGAGTTTTTCAGAGCAAGCAATTGCATAAGGTTTTCCTTTTTTTGAATCCCAATCAAGATGTTTTACAAATGCATTTTCCATTTCTGAATTCGAAATTTCATCTATTAAATAGGAGCGGAGCATGTTGTCTAACCCCAATCCAAATTTAGACATTACAAAACTATCGACAGGAATATTGGCTTGCAATGCTCCAGAAGTTCCAATTCTGATGATATTTAATGAAGTTAAATTTTCTTTGATTTCTCGAGTTTTCAAGTCAATATTTACTAAAGCATCGAGTTCGTTAATAACAATATCAATATTATCAGGACCAATTCCTGTTGACATAACGGTAATTCGTTTCCCTTTCAAAGTACCAGTTTGGGTTTTGAATTCTCTTTTTTGAGTAGAAAACTCAATTGAATCAAAGGCTTGAGTAATTTTTTCAACACGATTTTGGTCGCCAACAAAAATAATGTCGTGTGCAATATTTTCAGGATGAAGGTTCAAATGGTAAACACTTCCGTCTGGATTTAGTATTAATTCTGATGATTTTATCATTTTAGCCCCCTAATCCCCGAAAGGGAAATTCCTATTGGGGTAAATAGGTTTTTTAAAATTTATAATTTTGAATAATTTTTATTTACAAAGTTTGGAGTTCCCCTTTCGGGGGTTAGGGGGCTACCCCCCAACTCTTTTCGTTTTGAATCCTTTTTCTTTGAGAATTACCATTATTTTATCGCGATAATCACCTTGAATAATAATCGAATCGTCTTTGAAAGTTCCGCCAACACTAAGTTTTGTTTTAATTTCTTTTGCTAGAAGTTTAAAATCTTCTTCAGTGCCTTGATAAGCTTCAATGATTGTTGTTGCTTTACCTTTTCGTTTCTCAAATTTACAAATCATAGGTTCCGATTGAACAAATAATTTGTGTTCAACTTCTTGAATTGACTCTTCTGGAGAAGGTTCATGGTCTGGAAATAGGTTCTTTAATTGGTCTTTTAAATCCATAATATTAATTTTATAACCATTAAGAAAGTAAGGTTCATTAAGATTTACTTTTCTTAATGAACCTTACTTTCTTAATGGTTTAAATTTTTGAAAATAATTTAATTATTTCTTTATTAATCCCAAATCTACCAATCTTTCATACAAAAATTCTCCTGCAGAAATATCTTCATATAATTTTGGATTCTCAGCATCAATACAATCTTCTAAAACATCTAAACGCATGTCACTTACTGGATGCATAAAAAATGGAATAGAATATCTAGATGTTCCCCACAATTCTCTTGGTGGGTTAACTACTTGATGAATAGTCGATTTCAATTTATTATTAGTATGTCTAGATAACATATCGCCCACATTAATAACCAATTCGTCAGGTTCAGCCATTGCATCAATCCATTCGCCATTGTGGTTTTTTACTTGCAAACCTTTGCCCTGTGCGCCCATCAATAGCGTAATCAAATTAATGTCGCCGTGTGCAGCTGCACGAATTGCATTTTCAGGCTCTGAAGTAATTGGCGGATAGTGAATTGGTCTCAAAATCGAGTTGCCTTCATAACCATATTTATCAAAATAATGTTCCTCTAAACCAAGGTGCAAAGCCAATGCTTGTAAAACTGTAATTCCAGTTTTTTCCAACATTTGATAGGCTTCTTTACCGACTTCATTAAATCTAGGAAGTTCTTTAACTTCAACATTATCAGGATATTCAGCAGCATATTTTGAATCTTTAGCCACATATTGACCAAAATGCCAAAACTCTTTCAAATCGCCTTCTTTTTTGCCTTTTGCATGTTCTTTTCCGAACGAAACATAGCCACGTTGACCACCAATTCCTGGAATTTCATATCCATATTTGGTGTCCAATGGTAAAGAAAAAAAGTTACGGATTTCTCCATAAAGTTCCGATACCAAATTATCGTTTAAAAAATGCCCCTTTAGGGCCACAAAGCCAATATCTTCAAAGGCTGCACCGATTTCATTTACAAATTTTTGTTTACGTTCCGGGTCACCCGAAAGGAAATCACGCAAGTCAACACTAGGAATGTTTTGCATACTATAATATTATTGTTAATAACTTTAAAGCAATAAATGCTATTAAAAACAAATATAAAGAAAATTTTGCATGAAAAAAACCAAAGTTATTAACATTAAATTTATCATTTATACTTTTTTACATTGTCGTCCGATAAAACTAACATATAGTCCCTATGGGACAAAAATAAAAATATAACTTGCTATCTACCAACATTTAATCTCTACGAGATATACTCCGTTAGGAGTTAAATCATGGTAGTTGAAATAATAGATCACCCAGTAAAAAGTGTCCCGTAGGGACTATATCTATTCACAATATTATAAATTTTTAAATTTTTATCGGACAAAAATGATTTTTTTACTAAACTAAACTGTAAGTTTTTTTAAATTAATGTATTGCTTTTTGGACTCAATATCTTTAAAATTAGTACTTTTGTTGTTGTAATTATTTATAATAAATCATATTTAAATTCATTATGGTAAAAAAGTTAATACTAATCACAATAATAGGGTTATATTCTAATATTACTTTTGCACAATTTGGGCAACAACAAGGCGGATTTGGTCAACAACAAGGAGGCTTTGGGGATTCAAATCCTCGTTTTGGAGGTGGGCAATCT
>JANPDC010000033.1:0-5880 GCA_031431275.1 Bacteroidota bacterium | reverse complement strand
GTAGTATTTAGAAATTCCATCGAATGATATTTCATTGATGATGTCTCCACGATTGTTTCGATTGAAAGTGTAGTGTTCGCCATGCTCATTGCTGAGTGCTGAGAGTCTTTCTTGCTTGTCGTAATCAAAAGTGAGTTTAACACCGTTTTGTTCTCTTGATTGCATACTACCCAATGGGGTGTAGGAATATTTTATTTTGTTTCGAAGACTTGTTGCTTGCAAAACATTATCATAGGCATCATACTTGAGATTTATTTCTTCTGCGTTGTGCATTCGGACTTTTTTGAGTCTTCCCAAACGGTCATATTCAAATTGCTGTTGTTTACCAATAGGATTAACTACTTTTATGCATTCGCCAAAAACATTGTATTCCCATTTTGTTTTTCTGCCATCAGGCAGTGTCATTTGAATTACATTGTGTTTTGAATCGTAATCAAGGAAGGTTTCATCACCTTCATTGTTTTTTATTTTTGAAACAAAATTCTGTTCATTATATGAAAATCTATTTTTTTCCATTTAAATTTTTAGACTTCTTCAATTTCATTTACATCAATATTCAATTTATATTGTAAATTATCATGTATTTGTTCTATTAAAGAAAAATCTGCCTTTAACATTTTAAAAGTTAATTTGTCAAACGTATAATTGACTATAATTTTAAATCGGTAATCACTTACTGAAAATTCAGGATGCTTTTCATAAAGAGGTATAGCATAATTATTTTTCAAATCTTCTTTATTTGTAACTATTGATTTTAGACTTAAAACAATTGTTTTGTGATCAACTTCCTTTTGAACCCAAGTTAGATTATACTTGATAACCATGTCGGCAATTAGTTTCGAAACTATCTCTGTCTCACTTGTATTATTTATTTTTTTATTGTCTAAATTGTATATTTCAGGCATAAGAACCTGATATTGAAAACTTTTTTTTATGCCGTCATTCATTTTGTCAAGACCATTCTCATAGTTTTTAACAAATATCTCTTGTTGCTTTTTATCTATAAAAAAAAGATTAAGTTTATGTTTTTTCCACTCATCCCAGTCTAATTTTAATGTTTCTAAATTAATTAGAGATTTCATTTTGCCGTTTGAATCTCTTTTAATCACTATTTGTTCAGAAATATCGGCAAGAAGTAACATTTGATCTAAACCTGCCTTCATATTATCATTGTCGGTGTGACCTTCAATTGACATCGTTTTTATAGTATTAATAATTGAATCTTTTTTTACTTCTTGATTTAAGAAAATTTTCGATGTTGTTTCAAGTTTTAAAACAGGATTTTGTATTCCCATTTTAAATTCATTTTTTGTTTTAACAATATAATGATTTTGAAAACTTGATGATAAAATTTTTTTTTCGTCAGAAAGTTCATTTAATATGTTCATATTTTATTGTGTGTGTGTGTTTTACATTTTGAAATATTTAATAATAACACTGCAAATAGAGATTTCCAAAAAAAGGATTAAATTTAAAGCGAATTTAAAAATAAACACTTAATTATTATTACTTACAATTTTATGTTCATTTTTTCAGCATAAAACAATAGTCTATTAATATTTATTTTTCTTTCATCAGCACTTATTTCATTATGTCTGTTGATTGAATAAAAATCAACTAATTCATTGAAAAAGCTAACAAAAAATAAGTTTTTATTTATGTTAATTTTTTTATTTGAAAAAGACAATCCAATCTCATTTTTAGTAATGGTATTTTCTTCAAATTTCATTAAACATAAATCCTCAGAATCATAATCTTCATTAATTATTTCAGAAATACCAAACTCAACTGATTTAAATTCTATAAAATCATTTATACAATAAAGAAAGATATTGACTCCTTGTAAAATTGAAGAATAAAACTTGTCAAAAATAATATTTTCATTATCACGGATAAGTATTCTACCAGAATTTATTTCCTGATTACTATTTTTTATACTTGATAAATTTATGTATGTTTGAGCACTAGTGTAAAATTTAATCTCAAAATTTTTCATCTATTTTTTTTATAATTAAACTAATTCTTTTAACATTTAAACTATACTCGAACTCTAATCTAGGGAATAATTTTATCAGAGATTCAAAAAAATTAATTGCTTCTATGCACATACTATTGATAAAATATTTTGCTTCAGTATTTATTTGTTTTTCAGCAATTCTTAAATACAGTCTGTTTTTTTCGATTTTAAACGAAACAGGTAAAGGTTGACTGGGGAAAGAAAATTTAGTTTCTTTATTAAATAATAATTCTTCAAAAGCATTGATAAAATAATGCCACAAATCTTGAACATCATCCCAATATGAATAATCCATTATAATTTCGTCGTTAAAATTCATTAAAATTACTCCGTCTATGTGATCTACTTTTATTTTCTTACTATCAATATCCATTATATTCGTTATAGAAACAAAATAATTTGTATCTATATTATTAACATCTTTTATTATATAATTTTTATCTTTAATTATAAATGTATTTAATTCTATTTTGTCCATTTTAAATTTAATATTAAAAGAATTGACCTACGTTACCATTCTTAAATCCAACCGTTCTATTTACACCGTCTACTACTCCTTCGACTTGACCCCAAAATTTAGGATTTTCAGCTGCTTTTTTTAGTATTTCTGCTCTGTTTTGTTTAATCACTTCACCTATAGCTTTTTCAATATCTGCTGGTGTCATATTTTTCAAAATCGTCTGAGAAGCTTTGTCAGCACTTGCACGAAAACCTTTTAAATGTCTTTCAACTATATGTAACATATCATCTTTACTTAACCTTATAATTTTATCTCCAACTTTAAATACTTTTGGTTTCCAATATTTTAATAAAGATAATGCTTTACCTATACATTTAAGTTTTTCGTTATGCACCAACCATGACAAAACTCCCACAAAATAGGTATGCCAATTGGCAACCGTAAAGTTAAAAACTTTTTTGGGTTCGTAATTAAACTGGGTACTTTTTATTTCAATTTCTTGATGGTCTTTGGTCTTGATTTTGTCGCCAGGTTGCAGTTCGCTTGCATCTTTCCATTCTTGGTTTACATAAAATGGATGCTGAGCTGTTGTTTCTATTACTTCTGTTTCTGTATAAAGCGAGATAGTATGGTCGCTTTCTTTTTGCATAATATCGACCACAGGTTGTAGTGCTGTGGTATCGGTATCTTCATCATAAGCCCAAACATTATCACCAATTACTATATCTTCTATTGGTTTTGTGCCAAACTCAGTTTGTATGAGTGTGCCAGCAGGGAAACAGGCAAAAACACAGGTTTTTAAAAGTTTTTTGGCAATGTCATCTACACTTTTTATTAATGACGTTGAAATGACTAAACTTTTATTTGATTATGATAAACTAGATATCGAGGAAAAAACTACTATAAAAAAAATTATAAGAGCCTTTAAATTTTATTCTAAAATTGAAAGTACACAACAAGAAATGTCGATTTAATTCTTTTATAAAATATCATAATTATAACAACAAAAACCCAGCAATTGCTGGGTTTTTGGTTTATTTCACAAAAGTTGTGAGAATTTTAAAAGTGGGCTATGTATTTATTTTTAATATTTATGATACAATCTGTAAATTCTCGTTAATTTGATATTTTCTTAATAATAGTGTTTTTTAGTTCGTCATTATTAATACTAGTAGGAAAGTCCCATTTATCAACTGTACCAACTAATTCATCTAGTTCATCTTCTTCATTTTCATTGTAATTATCTACTAAAATTCTCCAGACTTTTGATATTTTTTTGAATAATTCTGTGTCGTGAATAAAAAGGTTTTCTGTTAACAAAAATTTCTCTATTGATTTTTCATTTGATAAATCCATTCTACCAATGTTAGCCAAATTGACCCTAACAAAATCTAAAATCTTAATTGCTTCAAGTATATCTTGGTTTTTAAAAACTCGTAGATTCTCCATAACCTTATTTACATCTTTTAAAAAATTTCGCATCATCTCCTAATTCAACATCGCCTTTAACAGTATACTCTCTTGCTTTAGTTACAGGATTATCAACTATTTCTACTCTTTCTGAATTAACATTAAATTCTATATAATTTCTTGCACTACTTTTTTGTATACCATATTTTTCAGCTACATCCGCTGAACTTAAAGCATTTCCTTTTGCTCTTTCTGCAAATACAGTATTTTGATCATAAGCTTTTATATTCATGTCTTGCTTCATCCCTTCAAGTCCTTTATTGCTCGTGTAGTGCTTTAACTTTATTGTTTCTGGTTCAACTCCATTTAGCCCAAAAATATCCACAAAACTATTACTATTACTCACATAAGCATAAAAGTTTGGGTTGTTTCCACTAAGACCAATTGGGTCTTGACTTAAATACGTTCCTGTCTCGGGTGAATAGTATCTAAAACGGTTATAGTACAAGCCTGTTTCCTAATCTTCATATTGCCCAAGTTGTCTAAAAGGTATAAAATCTTTTATACCCGTTAGTTTTCTGATGCCGCCATAAATGTCATAATCGGTTTCCCAAACCAGTTCACCATCTTGGTTATAACTTTGTATTGGGCGACCAATGTTGTCGGAGATTATTGAAAAACTTTCTTCGTCGACACATTTGATAAACTAGGTTGAAAACAAGATAGTTTTTATTGACTCAAAATTAAAAAAACAAAAAATTATACTCATGATATATCTTTTCTATTCTAAAAAATATGTAAACTATTAACTTTAAATAACTCATTTTGTTAGTGACACATTTGATAAATTACCGTTATACAGATTAAATTATCTAAGAAAACTCTACTGTGATATCTTCTGCAATAATATACATTGGAACTTCTACATACTCACCTATTATTTTAAAAACAAAATTTCCATCAGTAACTTCATAAATCCCATTTAGTAATTCTTGTTCTTTTGTATTAGCAATTGAGAAAAATGTGTCATGTAATTGAACTTCTGTTTTCCATTCATACAAACATTGTATAAAAAAAACATTTGTAAAAGTTATTATAAAGTTATAACTATCATCAAACCCAGTTTTTCCACCTATTTTTAAATCTCCTTTCAATTCAATAAATTCAAAATCACACCAAGTATTACTTTTAATGAATAAATTTATAGATTCTAGTACTTTTTCAATAATTAATGACATGTTGATGGTTTTTGTATGTGAGTATCTGCTGCGGCTTGTTCATTAAATAATGGATTTCGAGAGCCATTTTTATTAAATTCTTTAAGAGTACTTTCATGATGCCAGTTTCCATTTTTATCCATATATTCTGTTCCAAAACCTTGGTTTGTTCCAGTTTTAAAACCAGATTGTTTTCTAGATACTCGGTATATATCCCCTGTTGCGTGTTGCGGATTTGCCGGATGTATTCGAACTTCATAAGTTGTTTTAGTAGCGACATCACCCCAAGTTTGTTTTAAGTTACTAGGTATATTATCTCCAGGTTTGAATCCTTGTTGAGTTAATGCTTCTTTCAAAAGATTTAAGGGATCCAACCCAAAAATATCCACAAAACTATTACTATTACTAACATAAGCATAAAAATTTGGGTTATTTCCAGCAAGTCCAATTGGGTCTTGACTTAAATACGTTCCTGTTTCTGGCGAGTAATATCTAAATCTATTATAGTACAAGCCTGTTTCCTCATCTTCATATTGACCAAGTTGTCTAAAAGGTATAAAATCTTTTGTACCCGTTAGTTTTCTGATGCCGCCATAAATATCATAATCGGTTTCCCAAACCAGTTCGCCATCTTGGTTATAACTTTGTATTGGGCGACCAATGTAGTCGGAGATTATTGAAAAACTTTCATTATCAACTAATTTTGCACTTGGCACAAACGAACCATCCTCATACACCCATGTGACTAGTTTGTTGATTGGCTCTTTTTTGTCTAA
>JANPDC010000032.1:0-6478 GCA_031431275.1 Bacteroidota bacterium | reverse complement strand
CCGAATTTTAAACCAGTTTCGAATGTAGATTTGTCTTTTTCTGATCGAAAATCGACTTGCGATGAAAATAAATTAATAAATTGTTTGTTATCGCTCACAAATCGTTCAGAAAATTCTGGAGTTCCTGCAAACTTGAAAACGGTGTTAACGTCTTGTTTTTCAAAATAATTGTAATTGGTATAATCAGCAGAGAAATTTAATTTTTTTTTGTCTTTAAATTTATGTTCGAAAGTCAAATTATAACTCGAGTTTTTTTGTGGCGTTTGTCGATTATTCAATGTCAAATAACTAGAAATTTTTTCATTATTATCATTAAAAATCGAGGTTGGAACTTGATATTGTGCTAAATTTTTAGGCGAAACAAAACCATCAGTTCCAACCGAAATAGTGTTCAAACTATCAATTTCATAATCAATATTTACTCGATAAGTGTTTTGCGAAAGCGATTTGTTTTTGCGGTTCAAAATACTTTTCCAAGTCTGTTTTTGTTCTTCATAAACCACAACATCTTCACCAAAACGAATGTATGTTCCTGTCCCAAAACTGTAATTTCCAAAAATCGATAATTTTTTTGATTTGTAAAATTGTGTTGTACTTGTTACAAATTTTGGATAAGTCGATTGTACATAACTCGTTTTCAAAGAAGATTTGTAACCCAATTTTAAGTTTTTTTTGAGTTTAATATTCAAAACAGCACTTCCTTGAGCATCATATTTTGCTGGTGGATTCGTGATGACTTCAATAGTTTTAACATCGTCGCCATTAGTCGATTCTAATAAATTTTTGAGTTCTTCGCCAGTCAAATAAATTTTCTTATCGTTGATTGTTACTAAAATAGATTTGCTTCCGCGAATAGAAATATCGCTTCCAGAAACCAAAACTTCGGGGGTTTTTTTGATGATTTCCCAAGCGTTATTGGTTGCCAAAATCGTGTTTTCTACATTAAATTCTAGTCTATCAATTTTGCGTTTTATGGTTGGTTTTTTGGTTTGAATAACAACTTCGTCCAATTTATTTAAAATTTCTTTTAAAATAATTTCTTTGTTCAATATATCATTTTCGAGATTTAAAACATCAGAAAATTCTTGAAAACCATTTGCAGCCATAGTAAAATTGTATTTTCCTGATTTGATATTTTCTATTTCAAAAAAACCTTTTTCGTTAGATATCGAATTATAGATTTTCAAACTATCAATTTGATTTGAAATAGTAATTTTTACATTCGATACAATTTCTTTTTTTGAATTGAAAACTAATCCTGAGAATTTAACACTTTGCGAGAAACTGTAATTTGATATTAAAATCAAAACGATTATTAGATTTTTCATAGTTTTTTTATTTGATGCAAATCTCAAAAAATATTTTCTGGATTTGGGTTAATGCTAGGTTAACGCAAGGTTAATGGCTAATAAATAGAATTTTTAATACTTTAAAAATGTATTTTTGTACTATGAATAAAAATACATTTTTAATATTTGGTTGTGTTTTCGCAGTTTTGGCATTGCTAGTCATTCAGTATTATTTCATTTTTAATACCTATAAATTAAAAGAACGTGAAATAAAATTCGAAGTAAAAACAACTTTAGAGCAACTCGATGGTCGCGAACAACACGAGAAAAGAGATTTGAAAGACGATCGAGAACAAGAAATTTTGATTGAATTCGAAAATAAAAAAACCACAAAAAAACAGTTTATTCAAGCATTACAACTTTTAGAATCGAACTACGCAAAAACAGCAATGCAATTCATTGAAGATAAATTCAAATCTACAAATTACGAAGTTGGGTTTTCTAAAAGTATTTTGTCGATTATTACTATAAATAACGGCGTTAAAACTAGTTTAATTAATGAAAAAATAGAATTGTATAGTTCCAAAAATGTTTTAAATTTTAGGGATTTATTATCCAAAACGAGTTGGCATACTTCTAGCGAAAGTAGTACAAACCCAAATATAACCGTTAGAAAATACGAATACGAAGTTCAAAAAACATACAATTACAGCATCAATAATCTTAAAGAATTAGTGCTTTCGCAAATGATTAGTTTGCTTGTAATGTCAGTTTTATTGATAGTTTTCTTGATTTATCTTTTGTATTATATGATAAAAAAACTTGATCAATTGAATAAAATTGCAGCCACTCAACGGGATTTTATCAATAATATAACACACGAATTCAAAACGCCATTAGCAACGTTGAGTATTGCAACCAAAACCTTGAATAATAATTTTTTAGATAAAGAGGTCACAAAAAACACAATCAAAATTATTGAAAGGCAAAATGTTAGATTGCAAAAAATTTTCAATCAAGTTAATTTCAATTCGATTTTTAATAACGTTGAAAACACCAAAATCGAGCAAAATATCAACCAAGAATTTATCGAAAACTCTATAAATGATTTTAAAATTGCCAATCCTGCAATCGAAATACTATCTGAAATAAATTTTGTAATTGACTTGAAAATGAGTAAATTTCATTTCAACACGATTGTTTCAAATCTATTAGAAAATGCAGTTAAATATGGTGGAACAAAACTCGAAATTATTGCAAAAACTGAAAATAATTTCTTTGTCTTGACAATAAAAGACAACGGAATTGGAATTGCAAAAAAAGAACAAAATTCTATTTTCGAAAAGTTTTATCGAGTTTCAAATGGCGACATTCACAACACCAAAGGTTTGGGCTTGGGATTGTTTTACACAAAAGAAATAATCGAAATTTACAATGGAAAAATTGTTGTTGAAAGTTCAGATAAAGGTTCGGAATTTGTAATTTCAGTTCCAAAATAATAAGGTTTTTTTTAACATATGAGGAATATAAGTTAATTTAGGTAGCTTAAATTCAATATGATAAATACATATTATATCTTGTTTTTTGGTTTTTTATTTATTTAAAAAAAATATTTTTAAATACTTAAAACTAATTCAAAATGCATAATGCCTCATATTTATTTATATCCCTTATATGTTTAATTTAAATAGACTAAAATAACAATGTTTAAAACAAATATCGATTTTAAATAACATAAAATGATAGAATCTTCTCTTAGAATTTTACTCGCAGAAGACGATTTCGATTTTGGAACCATCTTGAAACAATATCTTGAAATTTCGGGTTTTGAAGTTTCTTGGGCAAAAAATGGACAAGAAGGATTCAACGTTTTCAAAGAAAATCAATTTGATATTTGTGTTCTTGATGTGATGATGCCACTTTTGGACGGATTTGCATTAGCCGAAAAAATAATTGACATTAATCCAGAAATTCCGTTTTTGTTTTTGACAGCAAAATCTTTAAAAGAAGACAAAATTAAAGGCTTGAAACTAGGCGCTGATGATTATATTCTAAAACCTTGCGAAGCCGATGAATTGGTTTTGAGAATTCAGAATATTTTGAAGCGAAGCCAATTAATTTCGATTAAATCAAATGAAATAATCGTTATTGGAAATTACAAATTCGATATTGAAAACTTGCAATTAATTCACGATTCCAAAACACAAAGATTGACCGATAAAGAAGCACAATTGATTCATTATTTGTTCGAAAACAAAAACGGATTGATAAAACGAGAATCAGTTTTAAAGAAAATCTGGCAAAGCGACGATTTTTTCTCGGGTCGAAGTTTGGATGTTTTTATGAGTCGAATCAGAAAATATTTTAATGAAGATGATAACATTTCGATAGAAACAATCCGAGGCATTGGATTTGAATTTAAGATTTAGTAATTTAGTTGACTAATTTTAAACAATTATGTTTCAAGACAAAATTCGTTGTTCCTGGTGTTCTTCTTCTGAACTTTACAAAAAATATCATGACGAAGAATGGGGAAAACCTGTTTATGATGATGAAAGTTTATTCGAATTCTTGGTTTTAGAAACCTTTCAGGCGGGTTTAAGTTGGATAACGATTCTAAACAAACGAGAGAATTTCAGAAAAGCATTTGATAACTTCAACTACAAAGAAATCGCAAATTACAATGATGATAAAATTTTAGATTTATTGCAAGATGCTGGAATCATTCGAAACAAACTCAAAGTATATTCTGCGGTAATCAATGCCCAAAATTTCATTAAAATTCAAGAGGAATTTGGTAGTTTCTCAAAATATATTTGGCGATTTGTCGATGGAAAACAAATTGTCAATCATCCAAAAAAACATTCAGAGATTCCATCAACGACAACAGTATCAGAAACAATCAGTAAGGATTTAAAAAAACGTGGGTTCAAATTTGTGGGTTCAACAGTCGTTTACGCTTTTATGCAAGCCACAGGAATTGTTGATGACCATGTTGTAGATTGTTTTTTAAAAAACAATTAGTAATTTGTTTTTTGCAGAACAGACATGAAATCTTTTCTATTAATTTCTCGACAACCTAAACTCTCCAAATGGTCATTGTGAACTTGACAATCAAGCAATTTGTAATTTTTAGATTTCAAATCATTCACTAAATTAATAAAAGCAAATTTGCTAGCATTCGAAACCTTTGAAAACATACTTTCGCCACAAAAAACATGACCCAAATCAATCCCATACAAACCACCCACAAGTTCATTATTTTGCCAAACCTCTACAGATTTTGCCGTTCCCATTTCATGAAGTTTGCAATAGGCATCAATCATATCGTTTGTAATCCAGGTTCCATCCTCGTGTTTTCTTTTAATTTTTTGACAATTCGAAATCACATCACGAAAGTTTTGATTAAAAGTTACCCTAAAAATGTTTTTATTGAAAACATTTCGCATGCTTTTAGAAACCACAAGTTCATCTAGAAACAAAACCATTCTGGGGTTTGGAGCCCACCAAATTATGGGCTCATCGATATTAAACCAAGGAAAAATACCAGATTTGTATGCCAAGGTCAATCTATCTGGCGATAAATCTCCGCCAAAAGCAATAACACCCGTTTTATCGGCTAAATCAACAGAAGGAAAAATCAAATCTTGAGTTAAAAATTTCATTTCAAAAATCAAATTGTAAATAATTTGCAAGTAATAAATTATTTTTCAAATTAGCATTTAAACAAAACCTAAAAAGAGTTTAGAAAAATGAAAAATCAAATTTCTAAACTCTTTTAACCTCAAAACTCTTTTTTAGAGCAGTGAAATACTAAAAAGGTAAATCGTCGTGATCTTCCTCTTTTACATTACTTGCTGGCGCAAACGCCTCAGCAGCAGGCATTGGAGGAGATTGGCTAGGTGCAGCACCTTCAGCCATTACTTTTCCTATTCTCCAACCTTGTATTGTGTTAAAATAAACAGTTTCGCCTTGAGCATTTACCCATTCTCTTCCTCTCAAGTTAATGTCTATTTTTACATTATCATTTACTTGAAAATTATTTAATAAATCACATTTATCTTGAACAAATTGAACCAAAATCGCTTGAGGATATTGTTCATCTGTAGTAACCACAACATCTCTTTTTTTGAAACCAGCAGTTCCAACCTCTTTCGTGATGTCAATCATTTTAATTCTTCCTGAAACTTCCATAATTATTTACTTGCTAAAAGCACTTTCCAAGCAGACAGTGCATCATTATTATTTAAAAATTCTTTTGCTTTAGAATGTATCTTGTCACGATCATCAGAACTCAAAACCCCTTTGACAACAAAATTTTCTGTGACAAATATATTAATTTCTTCTGAAGTAGGCAAACAATCTACGTTTCCTAATTTACCCAAATCATTTCCGTCAAAAACGGCACTTTTTTTTATAAAATCAGGAATCAAATCCACGCCAATTCCCAAACTTGTAATTGGTTTTTCAACCTCAAACAAACCCATATTAGCACGAGAATACCAATTATTCCCTAATCTCGAAACCAAATCAATTTTGTGCTGATTGATTTTTCCGTCCTCATCAAGAATATTTTCATGCATGTGAATTTTCACGACCTCACAAATCACTAAATTTCCAGCACCACCTTCAGAACCCAACGCAACAATCTGATTCACTTTGCATTCCATTTGAATCGGACTTTCTAAAACCCTAAACGGCTTTACAACATCAGAAGCGACCTGAGTCAATCCCGCTTTTAAAAACTCATTCACACCATCACCATACTCCGTGCTTGACAGAGACATTTGTTGCACAATATCATAATTCACAACATTAATAACCACCTCTTTAGTCGCCTCACAATTCTCTAAAGTATGTTTCGTAGTGTTATCACGCATGCGACGCGAAGGCGAAAAAATCAAAATCGGAGGCACCATACTAAACACATTAAAAAACGAAAACGGAGACAAATTTGGATTGCCATTTACATCCATAGTACTAGCAAATGCAATAGGTCTTGGCGCAACAGCACTTTGCAAAATACCCTGCAATTTCATTGGCGAAATCTCATTTGGAGTAACACTAATCATAAAAAATAATTTAAAACAAAAATAGTTTTTTTGAAGCTATTTCCCGCTATTCGCTCCAATCTTTTTTGAGGCGAAAAAAATCGCCTCAAAAAAGGATTTCCACTGCTATCGGGGCTA
>JANPDC010000031.1:0-10051 GCA_031431275.1 Bacteroidota bacterium | reverse complement strand
GCTTGTACTCCGCCCAAAGTGCAACGGCTTGAGCATCTCCAGATTTAATTAAGGCCTGACTGTTTGCAATCCACTTATAAAGCCATTCTTTATCGTGCTTAGCAATGACGTTTCTTAACATTGGACCTGTCATTTTCGCGTCAAGTTTGTGACACGCAGCACAGTTTGCGTTAAATAATTCTTTTCCTTTCACTGCATCTCCTCCTGCTGCTGGCGCTGCAGCAACTACTGCTGGTGCTGCTGCTGCGACTGGAGCCGCAGTTGCTGGAGCAACTTGTGTTTGAGCGAATGAAACTATTGACAAACAGAATGAAAATGCTAAACTAAGCATGATATTTCTCGAAGTCGAATTAGTGTTTCCCACCTTTTTCATATTATATAATGATTACCTTCTTTATTTAACTATTATAAGATTACTAAACTTTTCGAAAATTTGTAATCGAGTACAAAAATACATTATTAAGTGTTATTCTCAAAACCTAATATACAGGTTAATTCTTAATTTATAATAATTCTAAATAAATTACGTTAAAGTGTTTATTGGTTAAAAGTGTACATTTGTAACATATAAATATATTATGAAAATTTCCATTCAAAAAAGTATTATTCTTTGTTCTGTTTTATGCTGTATATCAGTAAATAAAATGATTGCACAAGAAAAAAATGTTGTTGTAACTCAAGATTCAAAGTTTGAACAGTTGCTAAATGAAAAGCGAAAAATTAATGCTTCAATTACAAATTCAAACCGATATAAAATTCAAATTTATAATGGCGATAGCGAAACGAGTAAGAAAACACTTGTTGACTTCAAAAAAAACAATCCAGATTTAGATGGAACTATTGTTTTTAACACTCCAATTTACAAAGTATGGATTGGGAATTTTAGAACTAGAATTGAAGTTGAAAAAAACTTAATTGCAATGAGAAAGAAATTTCCAAATGCTTTTGTGATTAAGCCTAATAAATAATAATTTTAGAAACTTTGAGATAAAATAATATTTGTAGACATTATATCCTGAAAGTATAAATCCTAAAACAAGAAAATCCCGATGACTCGGGATTTTCTTGTTTTGATAACACTTGTTATAATTTTTATTTCAATTTTTTCTTGATAGCAACTTCATGGTATGATTCAATGATATCTCTTTCTTCAATGTCGTTGTAACCTTTAACTTGAATACCACAATCGTAACCTTTTGCAACATCTTTCACATCGTCTTTGAAACGTTTCAAGGCTAATAATTCTCCTGTAAATACGACAACGCCTTCACGGATAATTCGCATTTTGGCGTTTTTAACAATTTTTCCATCCATAACCATCGATCCTGCGATTGAGCCTACTTTTGAAATTTTGAAAATTTCGCGAATTTCTGCAGTACCAAGAACTTCTTCTTTCATTTCTGGCGCTAACATTCCTTCCATTGCATCTTTCAAATCATCGATTGCAGCATAGATAATTGAATAATAACGTATATCGATTTCTTCTTTATCTGCTAATTGTCTAGCATTTCCTGCTGGACGAACATTAAATCCAATAATGATTGCATCTGATGCTGATGCCAACATTACATCAGTTTCAGTAATTGCTCCAACTCCTTTGTGGATGATATTGATTTGAATTTCTGGAGTAGATAATTTAGAGAACGAATCTGACAACGCTTCTACTGATCCATCCACATCTCCTTTTAGAATTATATTCAATTCTTTAAATTGACCTAATGCAATACGACGACCAATTTCATCCAAAGTAATATGACGCTGTACACGAACTGATTGCTCACGCATTAATTGTGTTCGTTTTGCAGCTATTTGTTTTGCTTCTTTTTCGTCTTCAAACACGTTAAATTTATCTCCAGCAGTTGCTGAACCGTCTAATCCGAGTATTGAAACGGGTGTTGAAGGCCCTGCAATTTTTACGATATTCCCACGTTCGTCTTGCATTGCTTTAACTTTTCCGTGGTGTTTTCCTGCAAGTAAATAATCTCCAACTTTCAAAGTTCCATTTTGAACTAATATGGTAGATATATATCCTTTTCCTTTATCTAAAAATGCTTCTACTACTGTTCCTGAAGCGGCCTTGTTTGGGTTCGATTTTAGATCTAAAAGTTCTGCTTCGAGCAATACTTTTTCTAATAACTCTTTTACTCCGGTTCCAACTTTTGCAGAAATGTCGTGTGACTGAATTTTTCCTCCCCAATCTTCAACAAGTAAATTCATACCTGCTAATTTTTCCTTGATTTTTTCTGGATTAGCGTTTGGCTTATCAATTTTATTGATGGCAAAAATAATCGGCACATTTGCTGCTTGCGCGTGCGAAATCGCTTCTTTGGTTTGTGGCATGATGTCATCATCTGCAGCAACTACAATAATGGCAATATCCGTTACTTGAGCACCACGAGCACGCATTGCCGTAAAGGCTTCGTGACCAGGTGTATCAAGGAATGCGATTTTTTGACCACTCTCTAAAGTTACTCCATAGGCTCCGATGTGTTGCGTAATTCCTCCTGACTCTCCAGCGATTACGTTTTCTTCCCGAATGTAATCCAAAAGTGAAGTCTTTCCGTGATCTACGTGACCCATTACAGTAACAATCGGTGCTCTGTATAATAAATCTTCTTCTTTATCTTCAACAACATTTATAGCATCTTCTAGATCTGTAGTAATAAATTCTACTTCAAACCCGAATTCGTCTGCAACAATTGTTAGTGTTTCAGCATCTAAGCGTTGGTTCATGGTAACCATGATTCCAAGTGACATACATGTTCCGATAACTTTTGTAATTGGAACATCCATCATGATTGCAATTTCACCTACAGTTACAAATTCTGTAACTTTTATTGTTTTGCTACCTTCGTCTAATGCTCTTTGATCGTCATCAGATTTTTGACGGTGTGTATCTCTTTTATCTCTTCTGTATTTGGCCGCTTTAGATTTGCTTCCTTTTCCTTGAAGTTTTTCTAAAGTTTCTCTAATTTGGTTTTTAACGTCTTCTTCTGTTGGCTCTACTTTTGCAGTTATTGCTGGTCTTGCTCCTTTCACAAATCCAGGTCTTGCTCCTGCTCCAATATTTCTGTTTATAAAAGTACCACCTGTTGCATTTCCAGGAGAACCGGGTTGTCCTGGTTTTGGAGCGATTCTTTTACGCTTATTTTTGTTTGCATTATTTGCTCCTGCAGCCCCTGGAACTCCTGGTTTGTTGGGAACAATTTTTGGTGGAGTTGTTTTTTTAGGCTTATTGAATTGAGATAAATCAATTGTTTGACCTGTTAATGTAGCGCCAGAAAGTTTTTGATATTGAGTAGAATATTCATCTGGCACAACTTCTTCAACAGGAACAACTTTTGGTTTTTCAACTACAATTTCTACAGGTTTTATAATTTCTTTTTTTGGTAAAACTATTTTTGGTTTAACCGCATCTGATTTTTCAACTCTGTTAGAAATTGTTTGTGGTTGTTGTGGTTGTTTTACAATTGGTTTCTCAATCTTTGCCGTTGGCACTACAACTTCTTCTACCTTTTTAACTGGTTGAACAACTGGTTTTGGATTCAAATCAATTTGCCCAACTTGTACTGGGCCAGTAACAACAGCTTTTGCTTTGATGATTTCGGCTTTTTGACGATCTTCGTCAGATTTGCGTTTGTCTTCAATTTCTTTTTCGCGTTCTACTCGGAGTGCTTCTTTTTCTTTCTTTTTTTCTTCACCAACTTCTGCAGAGGCAACTTTGTTTCCTTTATCGCCAGCAAATTCTTTACACAAAACGGTATATGCGTCGTCTGAAATTTTAACATTCGGATTCGCATCAATAGACATTCCTTTTGACTTTAGAGCGTCAAAAGCTGTACTAAACGAAATGTTTAATTCTGCTAAAACTTTGCTTATTCTGATAATCTTTTCTTCCGACATATAACCTTATTGATTTACTTTTTATTTTTTTTATCAATTCCTAAAATTAATATT
Source organism: Bacteroidota bacterium (assembly GCA_031431275.1). Taxonomy (GTDB): domain Bacteria; phylum Bacteroidota; class Bacteroidia; order Flavobacteriales; family Flavobacteriaceae; genus Flavobacterium. Next base: position 6,094 of record JANPDC010000031.1, on the reverse strand, counting down.
TAGAATTTGATTGATCCAATTTTTTTATCATAAATTTTAAATCATAATAAAAAAACGCAATTTTATTTTATTTAAACTTTAAAAAAGTTTTTATTTTTATCAAAGGATTTAAGATAATTCAATCTCAATTTCACTCTAATATTTTGTGAAAACTAGTCTAACTTTCGAATTCTTCTTTTAAAATTCTCATCACATCTTCGATAGTTTCCTCTTCAAGATCTGTTCTTCTTGCTAAATCGGCTACGTCTTGTTTTAAAATACTTTTTGCTGTATCCAAACCAATTTTAGCAAACTCTTCGATTACCCATGCTTCAATTTCATCAGAGAATTCTGTTAACTCCACATCGTCGTCATCAGCAGTTGTTCCTGGCGTATCGCCTTCACGAATTACGTCTAATTCATATCCTGTCAATTGACCCGCTAAACGAATATTATGTCCTCCTCGACCAATTGCTTTTGATACTTCATCGATTTTCAAGAAAACTTCTGCTCTTTTTGTTTCTTCATTTACTTTTATTGAAGAAACTTTTGCAGGACTCAATGCTCTTGTTATATACAATTGAATGTTACTTGTGTAATTGATAACATCTATATTTTCATTTCCTAATTCACGAACAATTCCGTGAATTCTAGAACCTTTCATTCCAACACATGCTCCTACTGGGTCTATTCTATCATCATAGGAATCAACAGCAACTTTTGCTTTTTCTCCTGGGATTCTAACTACCTTTTTAACCATAATTAAACCATCGAAAACCTCAGGAATTTCTTGTTCAAACAATTTTTCTAAAAACTTTTCTGAAGTTCTAGACATAATTATTTGAGGTTTGTTTCCTTTTAATTCTACTGATTCAATAATTCCACGAACGTTGTCTCCTTTTCGGAAAAAATCAGATGGAATTTGTTTTTCTTTTGGCAAAATGATTTCGTTTCCGTCATCATCCATCAAAATTACAACTCTTGGACGAACATGATGCACTTCTGCAGTAAAAATATCACCTATTAAATCTTTAAATTGTTTGTAAAGATTTGTATTGTCATGTTCATGAATTTTAGAAATCAAGTTTTGACGCAAAGCCAAAATTGCTCTTCTTCCTAAATCTATAAGTTTAACTTCTTCTGAAACTTCTTCACCAATTTCGAAATCGGGTTCAATTTTTCTGGCATCAGTTAGTGTAATTTCAAGATGATCTAAATCTAAATCATCATCAGCAACAATAACTCTTCTTTGCCAAATTTCCATATCTCCTTTATCTGGATTTATGATGATATCAAAATTATCATCTGATCCAAATTTTTTTTTCAATGCATTTCTGAACACATCTTCTAAAATCGCCATAAGCGTTACACGATCAATGAGTTTATCGTCTTTAAACTCTGAAAACGAATCGATTAATGCTATATTTTCCATGCCAACTTATTAATTTAAAATGTTACTGTAACTACTGCTTCTTTAATTTCCGAATAGGGTATTTGTTGAATTTTATCGACCGTTTCTTTCCCTTTTCCTATTTTTTTTGGTTCTCTTGCTTGCCAAGAAAGTGTAATAAAATCTTCATTTGCATCTGTTAACTTCGCTTCAATGGTTTCGTTTCCGACTTTCACAATCAACATTCTACCAATGTTTACGATGTATTGGCGAACTAACTTTAATGGTGAACCTACTCCAACTGATGCAACTTCTAAAGAAAAATCTTGCTCTTCTCTGTCGAGGTTATGCTCTATGGCTCTGCTAATATCTATACAATCCTGCAAGACCACACCATTTTCACCATCTAAGGTCACAATTACTTTGAAAGCAGGAGTAATTTCGAGATCAATCAAAAAAAGATTTGGCTTTTCTTGAAGACCTTCGTTGAGCAAATTTAATACTTTTTCTTTAAATGTCATTTTCTATAAAAATAGGGAAGCAATGCTTCCCTAATTATCTGTTTTTAATAAATAATTGTGCAAATATAGTTATTTTTTTTAAACAACAAAAATCATTGTGTATTAAAATATTTCATACCTTTATAAAACTTATGTTAACAACCCAATTTCTAACTTAAATACTTAATCATGAAACGAATTCTAATCCCAACAGATTTTTCTGAACATGCTGAACACGCACTTAGAGTTGCTGCTCAGATAGCACGAAAAAACAATTGTGAAATATTTTTATTACACATGCTTGAACTGCCTCATCAAGCGGGTGATGCTATTGGAAGTGGACATAATATTCCAGAAATCATGTTTTTTAAGAATGCGGCTATTGAAAAATTAGAAAACTTGATGGATGCCGATTATCTTGAAGGGCTTGAGGTTTCAGAAATAATTCAGTTTGAAAAAGCCTTTGATGGTGTATTGAAAGTGAGTAAGAAAAATGATATCGATTTGATTGTTATGGGTTCGCATGGTGCTAGTGGTTTCAAAGAAATGTTTATTGGATCTAACACTGAAAAGGTGGTTCGTTTTTCTGATATACCCGTTTTGGTTGTTAAAAAGGAAATTAAGGATTTTAAAGCCTCGAAATTTGTTTTTGCTTCTGATTTTTCTGAAGAAATTAAAAAACCATTCCTAAATGCAGTTGAATTTGCTGAGAAATATGATTCAGAACTACATTTAGTTATGATTAATACCCCAAGTAATTTTAAATCAACATCTGAAGCCGAGAAAATCATGAAGGGTTTCACTGCCGATGTTCGTTATAAAAACTTCCAAACTCATATTTACAATGACATTAGTAAAGAAAGGGGTATTTTAAATTTTGCTGATAGTATTGATGCTGATTTGATTGGAATTAGCACACATGGTCGAAAAGGTTTGTCTCATTTTTTTAATGGAAGCATGAGTGAAGACATCGTGAATCATGCGAAAAGACCTGTTGTTACCTTTAAAATTTAGTTAGACTATAATTTTCTATAAAAAAAGGCGAAATCAAAATTTAAAATCTTGATTTCGCCTTTTTTATTTATTTGTTTCTACTTTTTACTGGATAAATAAACGCCTATTAAAATAATAAAAGCACCAACAAATTGTATTGGAGACAATATTTCGGAGTCGAGTAATCCCCAGAAAAAAGCAACTATTGGTATTAGATACGTAACCGAAGTTGCAAAAACTGGTGACGAAATTTGTATGAGTTTAAAAAATATAATATTGGCAATTCCTGTTCCGACAACTCCCAGAATTACTATAAATAAAACGGCATGTTGTACTTTTTCAATATGAATGACTTGAAAAAAACCAGAAAAACTTAATACCAAAATCGCAGGAATCAACATAACAGCAAAATTTCCTGTAGAAATTGTTATTGGGCTCAAATCTGACAAATGTTTTTTTAATAAATTTACATTTGTAGCATAACATATAGAGGCAATTATAATCAAAAGCGCATAGCGATAATCTTGATTTGGATGATTTACAGCACCATTTAGAATTAAAATAATCGTTCCACATAAACCAATTACTACTCCAAAAATTTGTCTTTTTTCAAATGTTAATCCAAAAAACAATGCTCCTATTAATAATGTATTTAAAGGGGTGAGTGAATTTAGAATAGAACTCACTGAACTATCAATTTGAGTTTGAGCAATTGCAAATAAAAATGCTGGGATAAACGTTCCGAAAAAAGCCGTCATTGCAATGTATTTCCATTGATACTGCGGTATTTTTGGTAAAGTTCTAAAACCAATAGAAAGTAGAAATAATGCTGCAAAAATCATTCTCAATGATCCTACTTGAAATGGATTTAAACCTAATAGACCTCTTTTAATTAAAATAAATGAACTTCCCCAAACGAGTGCCAAAATTATCAGAAAAAGCCATTTTGTGTTTTTAGAATTCATGTTGTTTTTTTGAGAACCCAAAATTCCGTTAATTTTATCGATTCCGAATCATTTTTTAAGTATTTTTGAAAATAAATTATCAATTTTTAAAATTTAGACGATATGAAAATTTCAAAATCACTTTTAGTCCTAGCACTTTCTGGAGCTTTACTAGTTAGTTGTAAAAAAGAAACTCCTGCAACTGTTGAAACGGCAAAAATTCCAGAAGTAAAAACTATTGCTGCTGATGCTAAACTAGCAACTACAAATTTCAATATTGATGGTATGACTTGTGCCGAAGGTTGTGCAAAAACCATTGAGAAAAAACTTGCTGAAACCAACGGTGTAAAATCTGCAACGGTTGATTTCGATAAAAAATCTGCAAAAGTAGAATACGATTCTAATTCGCAAACTCCAGAAAAACTACTTCAAATTGTAGAAAAAACTGGCGATGGAAAAACATACAAAGTTTCGAATGTAAAAAACTCGCAAGACAAGGCGATGCTTTTTCAACAAGAAAAACCAAAAAAATCGAAAGCAAAAAAAGGCACTAAAGAGTTGGCAAGTTCTGATAACAAATCTGTTTCGGAAACAAAAGAAGCGAAACCATCTTGTTGTTCGTCAAAAAAGCATTGTGATAAAGATGAGAAAAAAGAAACGATGTAATCTCGTTATTATTTTAAATTAAAAAGGAACTCGATTGAGTTCCTTTTTTTATTGTTTTAATATTTTAGGTTCTAAATGTGAAACTATAGACCCAGTTACTAAAAAAAACTGGCGTGGGCTTTCCAAATCGATTGCGATTTGCTAGATTTAAGATAAGGAAAATTTGATTAAAACGATTCTCGATACATTTTTTTTCAACTGCTCTACACAAAAAACACTCGAACTGATGTCAATAATTGAATCAACATATTAACAATTTATTCTTTAATGTCAATTTTGCCAATCCTATTATTTTCAAAGTAGGAATATCTTCCTGATGGGAGTTTGCTTTTCATTTCGATGTAACTTTTTTTGAAGTCTAAGTAATTGTATAAAAGATTAGTTATTTCTTGCGCCTGTTTTCTGTTTTTTGGTGTGTTAGGCTCTGAAATTTGATTTGGATATAATTCTGAAAAAGAATATTTCCTGTCGATTTCGTTGGTTTGAATTCTAAAGAAAACAGAAGAGCCATCGAGAAACTCCAAACAATCTTTGTTTTGATAGCAATTAGTAATGGTTTCAATACCTATTTGTTGTGATTTAATCATTAAAAGTTTTACTGTATCTTCATTTATTGCAATTTTGTCTAAGTAAATCCCGTGATCACGACTTGACAATTTTAGAATAATATTACCAAAATATTTACCATTTTTTAATTCGATTAACTCAACTGATTGCGGTGAATCAATCAAATCAATTTGATAAATTTTATTATGTTTGGATTTATTGAATTCTATCATCTCAAAAATATCATTATCTCTATTTTGAGAAAAAATAAAATTGTTGTAAGCTAAAAACAATATAAGGAACAATAATATATTTTTCATTTTATAATATTCATAAACCCCCGTTTCTCGCAAAACTGGGGTTTTAGATTTACTGTTTTATCAAAATATATTCTCCAACTGGTACAGTAGGCATTACTGTGGGTGGTGGAGTTCTACCAGTCATGTACACCACTGACCTTTCCTCGTCGCGTAATCTGATATGCAAGGCTTCTTGATTGCCTACCATCACTTTTCTGATTAAAATTGTTGCAGGACAAGTATTGTTTGGGTCTCTGAAACCAAGCCTAACTCTTTTTTCTGAAGGAGCGCAATCGGCACAAAATGGTCTAGTATTTTTTTTATATATAGAATGTCCCGAAATATAATGTTGTTCCATATAGTTGTAACTTACTCCTAAATTAGAAAGTGTGTTCACTTTTTGGACACCGTTTTCGATGTATTGGTATTCGCCAATAAGTAAATCTCTGTAGTGATTATTATTATGATATAATAATTTCTTTTCTAATACAATTTTTAGACTTGTTGTCCCATTAGTATAAATATAAGTTCCTTCAAAATTATTAAGAACATTTTCTATATCTTTATAATATGCGCCTGCTATATTTTTTGATCCAATATCGAAAAGATTTTTTACTGGACTTTGCCCTAAACTACTCGAAGTTATTAGAATTAATATTATTTTAAAAATATTTTTCATTTTATAATATACATAAACCCCCCTTTTCTCGCAAAACTGGGGTTTTAGATTTACTGCTTTATCAAAATATATTCTCCAACTGGTACAGTTGGCATTAC
>JANPDC010000030.1:0-27069 GCA_031431275.1 Bacteroidota bacterium | reverse complement strand
TTGATGAAGTTTATGCAAATTGCAAATCGCAAGAGTTTGTAAAAGATAGCGATGTGACCAATTTCGTTACAGCAATTTACGAACCATTCGAACCACAAGAAGTTTCAGATAAAATTGCCGAAATGCTGACATCAGATGATGTAAAAGCGGAAGTTAAAATCATTTTTCAAACTGTTGAAAACTTACATATTGCTTGTCCTAAAAATTTGGGTGATTGGTACTTCACTGGAGACTATCCAACGCCAGGAGGAAATCGTGTTGTGAATCGCGCATTTATGAATTTCTATGAAGGGAAAGATGCTAGGGCTTACTGAATGTTAAAATTTGTAGTTTAACGAGTTTTCAAGTAGTTTGTCGAAAATATTTTTTTAGATAATTTCTTTGTTATAAATTTACTATATCATTAAGTAAGTAGGTTAGTTTATGATACATTTGGGGCAAAAAAGACGAAAGAAATTTCGTCTTTTTTATTTTTATAAACCAAAGAAACCTCGAAATATAAAATTTTAAAATAGAAATAACTCTAATAGATTTTGATTTGTATTAGTTTTGTAATATGAACATAGCCTTAATCCAAACCCTTCTTTATTGGGAAAATCCCTCTGAAAACCGAAAACATTTCGAGGAGAAAATAAATTCTATCAAACATGAAGTTGATTTGATTGTACTTCCAGAAATGTTTACCTCTGGCTTTACTATGAATCCTAAAACTGTTGCAGAATCGATGAATGGTGAAACAATTTCTCTCATAAAATCTTTGGCTAAAACTAAAAATTGTGCAATAACGGGTAGTTTAGTTATTGTTGAAAATAATAACTTCTATAATAGAATGGTTTTCATTTTTCCTGATGGGAATATTGAATTTTACGATAAAAAACATCTTTTTACATTAGCAGGAGAAAACAAAGTTTATACTTCTGGAAATCAAAAACAAATAATAGAATTCAGAAATTTCAAAATTTGTTTGCAAATATGTTATGATTTACGTTTTCCCGTATTTGCAAGAAATACAGAAGATTATGACCTGTTGATTTATGTTGCAAACTGGCCAAAAACAAGAATTAATGCTTGGGATATTCTTTTAAAAGCAAGATCAGTAGAAAATATGTGCTATACGATTGGCGTGAATAGAATTGGCATTGACAACAATAATTTAGAATATGTTGGACATAGTCAGGCAATAGATTTTCTTGGGAATAATTTAATCGAATCTCAAAAATCAGAAGGAATTTTCATTACAACTCTCGATAAAACGGAAATGTTAGTAACCAGAAATAAACTTGGCTTTTTGAATGACAGGGATTAAAAATAGTGAAATATAGTATTTTGATAAATTTTGAAATTTTTTCTAATAACTATTTACTCAAATCAAATGCCTGCTCAACATCCCAATTAGCTCGAACATCGATTACTTTTGGAAAATAAATAACTTCTTCGGCTTGAAGTTTTTGAATATAATTCCCAGAATCCCATTCTTTATTTTTGTTGTCGTCATAAATCAAACGCAAAGTATATTTTTCGGGTTCAATCAAATTGAATTCGATTATTTTACTTTTTTCTGAAAATTCTGAGGCAACTATTTTACCATTTGAATTCAGAATTTCTAAAATAAACGGAAAACGGTTTACTTTTTCTAATACAATCTTAAGATTTCCAAAATCAGAAGTTTTAGGAGTATTAAAGTTGAATTTTATGGAATCGCTTTTGCGATCTAAATAATCTAAAATTGCACCAGGAACTGCGAAAAATTGATATTTTTCTGAAGGTTCTTTTTTGAAACTAATCTTTAGTTCTTGATTCAAGTCATCATACAAAGGTTCAAAATCAACAAAAGTAGAATCTTTTCTAGTCAATTTCATTTTCGTTTTGTCAAATTTTGAAATCGGAACTGAGGGACGAATGCTAAATGAGTTTCGGAAGTCAATTTCTCCAGAATGAGACGCAGTAAAACTCAGAGTATCTTTTTTCTGATCTTTAATTTTAAATTTAAAATTTGCTAAAAACTTATCTTTTGTAACTATTAATTTTAAAGAATCACTTTTTATGGGCTTATACCAAACTTGTAAAGAATCTTTCTTCTCAAATTTTGTTAAAATTGTTGGAATTATTTTTTCACCATTTTTAAGAACGACTTTGGTGTTTTTATAATCGCCTTCGAAAGGTAAAATAATCTGATTTCCAGATACTTGTTTTGGATTTAATGCCTTGTATGGTAGTTTCTCTTTAAACAATTCCATCAAGAAAACCGTATCATTTGGTATTGTGACATACTTTTTTTGAAAACCAATTTTGTCTTCTCTCGGGTCAAATTTGTTATTTCCGTTTTTATCTTTTAATGCAATTAACTGATATTTTCCTGGTTTGATATTATCGATTTTAAAAAATTTCAAACTATCTAAGGTATTGGTCAAATAACGAGGAATCTCTTTATAAACGGCAGAATCTTTGAATTTGTTGTTTGCTTCATAGAGCATAACAGTGACAAAATGATCTTCTTTTTGATTCAAAGCATCTTTTATTTTTCCAGCAATTGAAAGCGAATCCAAAAAAGATCCTGTAGAAAAAACATATTTGAATTGTTTGTATGGATTTGCTTCGTTATTGTCTTCAATACTTTGTCCAAAGTTGAAACTATAAGTTGTGTTTGGTTGCAATGTATCTTTTATTTTTATCGTAATTTCTCTACTCGGTGTAGTGGGGAAAATTTCAGATTTATACTTCAAAGGCGGCGAAACAATCAATTGTTTGTCAACATTTTTGAGTTTTACATATTCATCAAAATTCAAAACAATTTTATTTCCAGTAAATTTTACGCTATTGTTTTTAGGAAAACTCGATTTCAAAACGGGTGCGATAGTATCTTTTTTTCCTCCAGTTATTGTCCCACGTTTGGCGCAACTTCCGAGTATGAAAACAAGAATAATAAAAAAGTATTTTAAAGAAATTTTAAACATCATCTAAATTTGAAATACAAAAGAACAATTATTAAATTACTATTGAAAATGTTTTGGCTATTTATTAATGTTTAATATGCTTTTTGAAAGTAAATTTATAATTAATTGTTTTTAGATTTTTGACTATTTTTGTTTTTGAAATTTAAGTTTCAGTGTATGAAATTCTATTGGATAAAAACAAATTCGTTTATTAAAAAACTATTTTCTAACTATGTTTGGGATTTTCCAAATAATGGTAAAAAAGTATATCTTACTTTTGATGACGGACCGACTCCAAAAATCACGGATTGGGTTTTATTAGAATTAGAGAAACATCAAGCAAAAGGAACCTTTTTTTGTATTGGAAAAAACATTGAACAAAACCCCGAAATCTATAAAAGAATAAAAGAATCTGGACATTCTATTGGAAACCATACTTTTAATCACGAAAATGGTTGGAATACTTCTAATGAGAATTATATTAAAAGTATTCAACATTCCGTTTTTAAAACTTTAGAAAATGATTCAATATTATTTCGCCCGCCCTACGGAAAAATAAAATTTTCTCAATCAAAAAAATTGCGAAAACTAGGTTACAAAATAATTATGTGGGATGTTTTGAGTGCGGATTTTGACATTTCAATTTCTAGTGAGAAATGTCTTGAAAATGTAATTTCTAATATACAATCAGGAAGTATAATTGTCTTTCATGACAGCGAAAAAGCATTTAAAAATTTAGAATATACTTTACCAAAAACACTACTTTTTTTAAAGGAAAATGGATATTCTTGCGAAATAATTTAATATAATTACAGTTGCTCTTGAACCAATGTAATAATAGAATTCGCATCGAGTTCTCCAGATTGTCTCCACATCATTTGACCAGCTTTGTAAATCATTAAAGTAGGTAATCCTTTAATTCGAAGCGCATCTGCTAGTTCTTGATTTTTATCGACATCAATTTTTATCACTTTCGCTTTATCGCCAAGTGCGGCAGCAACATCTCTAATTACTGGATGCATTGCTATTGATGGCTCATTCCAATCGGTGTAAAAATCGATTAATACAGGAGTTTGCGCGTTTATAAGTTCCCCAAATTTTGACATAAATCCAAAAATTACTTAATATTTTAAAACTTTACTTTAGTTAACTAACTGCAAATATAACAATTTACGCTATACTTTTGCCTTTTTTTAGTTCAATTACGGTTATTTCTGGCATAATTCCTACTCTTCCAGGATATGCATGGTAACCAAAACCTCTATTTACATAAATATACCTTCCTAAATTTTCGTATAATCCTGCCCATTGTTTGTAGGCAAATTGTGCTAAACTCCATTTTATTAAACCTGGAATTTCAATGCCAAATTGCATTCCGTGCGTATGCCCAGAAAGTGTTAATTGAAAATGTTTTTCGTGATTTTTTACTATAAATTCCCAATGACTTGGATCGTGTGACATCAAAATCTTGAAATCTTCCTTTTTTAATTTTTCTGAAGCAAGATTTATATCCCCTTTTTCGCCAAATCCTTTTCCCCAGTTTTCAACACCAACGATTGCTAATTTATCGCTGCCTTTATTTACAAATTTATGCTCATTTAACAATAAATCAAAACCAATTTCACCATATAATTTTTTTATTGCTTCGAAATTGTCTTGCCTTGATCTTTGATTTGGAAAATCAATATAGGCCCCATAATCGTGATTTCCAAGAACTGCAAATTTACCATATTTATGTGTATCGATTCGGTTGAAAGTTTCAATCCATGGATGCATTTCGTCGGCTTTGTTATTTACAATATCACCTGTGAACAAAATCATATCTGAGTTTTGCTCATTTATGAGGTCAATCGCATAATTAATTTTTTCAGGATTATCAAAACTTCCACTATGAACATCAGATATTTGAGTGATTTTAAAACCATCGAATTCATCTGGCAAATCAGGATAAAATAATTGTTGTTTGATTACTTTGTAGTTGTATCTTCCGATAGTAATACCATAAATCAAAGATAAAAATGGAATAGCAGCAACACCAAGTCCAATTTGAGAAATGAAATTTCGTCTCGAAGGCAAGAAAGTTGCTTTTTCATCAGAATTTATAAAATAGTTTACACAACCAACTAAAATCCTAAAAATATCTTCGCCAAGCATAAAAAAAGTTAACACTATTTTTGGAACAAAAACCAACAATAATGCACCCATTGTGTACATATTTGTTCTTGTCATACCTAATTTTCTGTCAAATTTTGAAAGATAAAAAACGATAATTAAAAATAAAATGATACTGACTATTTTATAAATCGTCAAGAAAGTTTTGTTTTTGATTACAGTTTTTAATGCTTGAAATGCATAAATTTCAAAAATTAAAAAAATAACACAGTAAATACCAAGAATTAAAAGGGTTTTCAAAACAATTAAATTTTATACAAAGTAACGAATATTGAAAATTATAAAATGATAATTATATAAATTTTAACTACCTTTTTACAATAAATAAACCCTTCAATTTCTCGAAAGGTTAATTGTTGGTTTATTATTTCGCAATAAAAAATCGGGATAAACTCCTCGTTATTTCAGTCCAAAAAAAAATCTTCCCTTTTGAGGAAGATTTTTGTTGGTCTACTAGGACTCGAACCTAGAAAGACTGCACCAAAAACAGTTGTGTTACCATTACACCATAGACCAATTTGCTAGTTTTAGCGAGTGCAAATTTAATATAAATTTTATTTCTAGCAAACTTTAAAAGCAAAAATTATAAAAAAAAAATATTTAGACAAAATTTGTTAAAAAAATCATGGTCTATTCATAGAATTTTTTGTTAATGCACAGTACTTTAAACAAAAAAATAGTTTCTTTGTAATCTTATAAAAATAAAAGTTTTGGAAAAACAACATTTTGACTTCGATTTCAAAAAATGGAATACAATAGCAGGCTGGACAGCCTTTGCAATAGCATTAATCACATTTACTTTAACCGTTGAACCAACCATGAGTTTTTGGGATTGTGGCGAATATATTGCTACTGCAGCAAAACTAGAAGTGGGACATCCACCTGGAGCACCATTATTTCAAATGATTGGAGCATTTTTCGCAATGTTTGCTTTTGATAAAGAACATATTGCTTTAATGGTCAATATGACATCGGTATTTTCTAGTGCTTTCACGGTTTTATTTCTGTTTTGGTCCTCAACAATGATTCTCAAAAAAATGATTTCGAGGTTCACAGACATCAAACAAAATGAATATGTTGTTATTTTAGGGAGTGCTTTTGTTGGTGCTTTAACGTTAACTTTTTCAGATAGTTTTTGGTATAATGCTGTAGAAGCAGAAGTGTATGCCATGGCTACTTTACTAATTTCATTACTTTTTTATCTCGGATTGAGATGGGAACAAGACATGAATACTCCTCGAGGAAATCGATGGTTGGTTCTGATATCACTAGTAGTTGGACTTTCATTTGGAGTACATTTTATGGCATTGTTGACAATTCCATCTATTGGATTATTGTATTATTTTAAAAATTATAAAACAATAACCCTCAAAAATTTCATTATTGCAAATATTGCTGTAGTAGCTGTTTTGTTGTTTATATTCAAATTATTACTTCCATTAACAATGAGTTTATTCGCATCAAGTGAAATTTTTATGGTAAACGCCGTTGGATTACCATTTAATTCTGGAACAATAATTTTTACATTATTTATTATTGCCCTGTTTTTCTATGGTTTGAAATTCACAAAAGAAAAAGGATTGGTATACGCAAACACACTAGTACTCTGTATTCTTTTTATATTGATTGGATTTTCTACTTGGTTGATGCTTCCGGTTCGTGCAAATGCGAACCCCGTTATTAATGAGAATAAACCCTCTGATGCTACCGAAGTTTTGGCTTACTACAACCGAGAACAATATGGTGAAAACCCCCTGTTTTATGGAACTCAATTCACAGATATGTTTGCAGGACTTGATGAAAACAATCCCTATTCTGATGACAAACCAAACTATGAAAGAGATTATAAAACAGGTCGTTATGAAATTGTAAATAACTATAAAAATGCAAAACAAAATTCTGGTGATGGTCACAAAGCCATTTTGCCAAGAATGTGGAGCGAGGAGAAAGCAACTAATTACATGGAATATTGTGATCCATTAACTTTTAAACTCAATCCTAATTACGACTATGCCGAAGATTTACCTCAATATGATATTGACCCTGAAACATTAACCGAAGAGGAATTAGCAGAAGCAACCAGCCAAGTCAGAAACGAAGTTGAAAAAAACATCAATAAGTTCAAAACCGTTTATGCAAAAGGAGATATTTCTAACGATCAAGTAGTTCGTTTTTTGAAACAATACAAAGATTATTTAATTGTCGATAAACCATCAACAATAGACAATATTAGTTTCATGTTCGAATATCAATTTGGGTATATGTATGTGCGATATTTTCTTTGGAATTTTGTTGGAAGACAAGGAGATGATCAAGGTCATGGCGATATTCTTGAAGGAAATTGGCTGAGCGGAATACCGTTTATTGACAATTTACATTTAGGGTCACAAGACAATATCCCAACTGATGCCAAAAATAATAAAGCCCGAAATGTGTATTACTTTCTGCCCTTAATTCTTGGTTTGATAGGGCTTTTTTATAATGCAAAAAAAGATTTAAAAAGTTTTTATGTACTATTAGTTTTATTCCTTTTTACTGGTTTGATCCTCAAAATATACCTCAATGAGCGCCCGTTTGAGGTTCGCGAACGAGACTATGCCTTAGTTGGATCATTTTATATTTTTGCAATCTGGATTGGCGTTGGAGTCTATGCCATTTTTGACTTTATAAAAACTTTTGTGCAACCCAAATTATCCGCTCCAATTGCAATTGCAACGTGTTTGTTTGCAGCTCCAATTTTAATGGCATCTCAAAACTGGGACGATCATGATCGTTCAGGAAAATATACTGCTGTAGCAATGGCAAAAAACTATCTTGATTCTTGCGATAAAAATGCTATTTTGTTTACCATTGGTGATAATGATACATTTCCGCTTTGGTATGTTCAAGAAGTAGAGCATTACAGAACAGATGTAAAACTCATAAATACCAGCCTGTTTATGACACATTGGAACATCGATCAAGTAAAATCGAAAACCTATGAATCGGATGGTGCACCAATTTCGTTTACACACAATCAATATGTTGGGGATAAATTAGACATAACCATTGAACGTAAATTAACAGAGGAACGGGTTGATGTAAGACAATTTTTAGACTTTATTGCCTCTGACGATGAAAGAAAAATGATCACGTTAGACAATGGACAAAAAATTCATTTTTATCCTACAGATAAAATTAGAGTTCCAGTTGACAAAGCAACAATAATCAAAAACAAAGTGGTTAGTCCAAAATATTTTGATTCAATTGTACCTTATATTGATATTGATCTAAAAGACCGTCAATTATATAAAAATCGTCTGATGATGCTTGACATTGTGGCCAATAATAACTGGAAACGTCCTATATATTTTGCCTCAGGAAGCTCAGATGATGGGGATTATCTTTGGATGAAAGATTATTTGCAGCACGACGGTTTAGTTTATAAATTGGTACCAATAAAAACGCCTTTGGCTAAAGATGCAAGTATGATCGAAATGGGTCAAATCGATTCAGAAAAACTGTTTGCAACTGTAATGAAATGGACTTGGGGTAATGGAGAAAGTCCAACTATTTATCATGATACCGAAACTCGAAGAGAAAGTTATTACTACAGAAACACAATGGGTAGATTAATGGATCAATTGATTTTAGAAGGTAAGGACGATAAAGCTTTGCAGGTTATTGAATTGGCGATGACGAAAATGCCACTAAACTTATCTGGAAATTATACTTCAGTAGAACCATTTGCACAAGGATATTACCGACTCGGAAAAACAGATAAAGCACGACAATTGCTCACAGATTTAATGAATAAGTACAAAGAAAATCTTAAGTTTTACAGCAGTTTAAATCCAAAATTACAAAACACAATTGGTTCAGATATTTACACGTCGATTGAGTTGTATCGTGGTTTATTGAATGTTACCAAGGAGGAAAAAGACATTGATTTTTTCAAGAAAAATGAACCCACATTCAAAACATTCGAAAAAACATTTGAGCGTTTTATTTTTGAATAAATAATTATAAACTCCTATTTATGTAGACCTAACAGGTTTTAAAAACCTGTTAGGTCTTTTCATTTGAATTTTATATATCCATTTCTGGTTCCCAAAAAACTGATTTTAAATCTTGAATTTGATTGTCTATAACAATTATTCCTTCACTTTCGAGCAATTGTTGCATTAAATTCGTACCGTCAAAATGATGTTTCCCAGTCAATAAACCTTTTCGATTAACAACTCTGTGTGCTGGAACTTCTTCTAAATTATGAGAAGCGTTCATCGCCCAACCCACCATTCTTGCGGATCGACCCGATCCTAGTGCTTTCGCAATGGCACCATAGGAAGTTACTCTTCCATAAGGGATTTGTTTGGCAACTTCATAAACCCGTTCGAAAAAATTAAGTTCCATAACTTATACCATTTAGATATTAAAATGATTTCTAATAATGTAAATCAAACTTGTAAAAGCAACAAATCCAGTGATTGAACCAATAACTGTATTCATGTTTTTAGATATAAAAGTTGTTTTAGTTTCCAAATTTTTAAAAAAAATAATGTAACCATAAAAAACTAAAAAAGAACCCAAAACAACCCCTGATGCAAACATATAAATTGAAGTTTCATCAAAGTTAAAATAACCTAATGAAGCCAATGAAACACTCATAAAAACATAATATGGAATTGGAAAAAAATTAATTGCCGAAATCATCATACCAAGAAAAAAACGACTTTTTTTACTTTTGATTTTTATATTTTCTTGCACATTACTCGCAGGTTTTTTAGCAATAAAAAAGAAATAAACAGTTAAAATACTAAAAATTACAAAACCAATTTCTTTAAAAAGTAAACTAATTTCTTGATGACTCTCAATGTATCGAGCAAAAATTAAAGCAATTAAAGTCTGAAAAAAAATTACAATCAAAGCCCCAAAAACAAACATAAAAGCGCGATTTTTTCCGTCTTTCACACTGACTTTCGCTGCCGTCATATTGATTAATCCTGGTGGTAAAATCCCGATTGATGCGATTAGGATACCTAGAAGTAATGGTATAATTTGTTTCAAATTTTTCTATTTATTGTGTAAACTAAAAACTGTGACTGAAAAACTATTTTATCTTAAACCTAATAAACGTAATCGCCTTATTTACAGCCAAATATTGATTTTCATAAAAAGTCTGAATTTCGGTAACTTCTTCGGGCGAACCTTCGTTAACATATACATTATGATTGGCATACAAAACCTCGTGACCTTCGCCATGAAGCAAGCCTAAAGTATAACCGTGCATGAACTCAGAATCTGTTTTTAGGTTCATAATTCCGTCTGGTTTCAGAATTTTCTTGTACAATTGCAAAAATTCAGAATTGGTCATTCTGTGTTTCGTACGTTTGTATTTAATTTGCGGATCGGGGAAAGTAATCCAAATTTCATCAACTTCATTTTCAGCAAAAACCTTATCAATTAACTCAATTTGCATTCTTACAAAACTAACATTTGTCAAGCCAGTTTCGACAGCAGTTTTGGCACCACGCCAAAATCTGGCACCTTTTAAATCAATACCAACAAAGTTTTTATTAGGAAACTTGGCTGCCAATCCAACTGAATATTCACCTTTACCACAACCTAATTCTAATACAATCGAATTCGAATTCTTGAAAAACTTCTCGTTCCAATTCCCTCGCATTCCAAAATCGCCCGAAACTATACTTTCTCTAGTTGGTTGAAAAACATTACCAAATGTTTCGTTTTCTCCAAATCTTTTTAATTTATTCTTGCTTCCCACAGTAATTTTTAATTTTGAGCAAATTTAATAAATATAAGTTAACAGAAATAGTTTTTATCTTTACAAACAAATAATCATTTTCAACACTAAAAATTTAGTATTAATGTCATCTAATAAAAATAATATTTCTTTACGATAAAAAGTCCTAGTAAAGGTTTGAGTTTTATTGATCTATAATTGTCCTCTAGTTACTGTTAGTTGTTTAAATGAAAAATAAGAATATTTTCGAAATCAAAACTAAGACCTAACAGGTTTTAAAAACCTGTTAGGTCTACACTATTTATGATTCAAAAAAAAAACATATTAGTTGCACCAGTAAATTGGGGTTTAGGTCATGCCACAAGATGCATTCCAATAATTCATGAATTAATAGCACATAATTTCAATCCAATTTTGGCTTCCGACGGAATCGCTTTAGAGATGTTACGGAAAGAATTTCCCGATTTACAAACATTAGAATTGCCATCATACCAAATAAAATATCCAAAAAACGGAAACTATTTTAAATTGAAAATGCTTCAAAACAGCCCAAAAATGATAGCGGCAATTATCAAAGAAAAAAAAATAGTTGAAGAATGGGTTTCAGAATATAACCTTTCAGGAATTATTTCAGACAATCGATTTGGTGTTCGAAGCAAAAAAAGCCCATCTATTTACATCACCCATCAATTGAATGTTTTTTCGGGAAATACGACTTGGTTATCGAGTAAAATACATCAAAATATCATCAAAAAGTTCAATGAATGTTGGATTCCAGATTTTGAAAATAAGCAGAATCTATCAGGAAAATTAGGCCATTTAGAACATTCAAAACTCCATTTAAAATACATCAATCCAATTTCGAGATTCAAAACAATCGATTTGCCAAAAAAATACGATTTGTTAGTTTTGCTTTCAGGACCTGAACCACAACGAACAATTCTCGAAGAAAAACTAAAAACTGAAGTTAAAAAATTCAATGGAAATGTAATTTTCATTCGAGGAATTATCGAAAAAGAACAAAAAAATTCAAAATCTAAAAATATTACTTTTTATAATTTCATGAAATCTAGTGAACTTGAAATCGCATATAACGAAAGTGAAATTGTTCTATGTCGCTCGGGTTATACAACCATTATGGATTTAGCAAAATTGGGTAAAAAAGCCTTTTTTATTCCAACACCAGGACAATTCGAGCAAGAATATTTAGCCAAAAAACTAGAACAAAATAAATTATTTCCGTTTGCCAATCAAAATGATTTCAAAATAGAAAATTTATCAGCATTAGAAAATTATACTGGAATTAAATTTAAAGAAAGTAGTACAGATTTCAGAAAACTATTTAATATTTTTAACGACTTCAACAATTAAAAAAAGATGTTCTAAAATAAATATATGAGTTTTTTAAGCCACAGATTTAAAAGATTTTCAAAGATTTCTTTAATATTGAATAACAAAATCCTTTTAAATCTTTTAAATCTGTGGCAAAAAGTATTTATTTGGATATACTCCTAGAATAAAACAATTAAAAATTCAATTGTGCCTGAATTCGCAATAAATTTCCTTGTTGACGATTATTTTTCAATACAGAATCTTCGAAAGTTCTATCTGAAATAACCCAAGCGGCTGTCAATTCGAAGGCTCTAAAAGGCTGCCATTCAATTCCCATTTCATATTCTCGAACAACGTAACTTCTGGCATCTTTTTCGAATTTTTTTCCACCATTAAAATATTGAAATTTCGAAAACGGATAAAATACTTGCTTTTTATAATCCAATTTGTAATTCAACGTTATGTATCCGCCATCTAGACTACTGGTTTCGACAGTATTTGTAAATTTATCATATCGTGGTCCTTTACCTAAATTGTACTCGGCTTGGATCCCAAAGGGTTTTGGATACAAAACAAAATTTGCACCAACTCTTTGATCGGTTGTGTTTTGTTTATTATCAGTAGTTACTCCAGTTGATAGTTCATTGGTAAAAGCCCATTTGCCAGTATAAGCCTGAATTCCGGGTTCAAAAATTTGATTCCCAATAGCAAACGGATAACTTACTCTTGCAACAACATGAAGATTTCTATTGCCTTCGGTTCTATTTACACCTTGACCGTTATAGGCTCCGAATGCAAAAACACCAAAATCGCCAGAACCCTTGTAACCATCTTTAACCAACATTGCAAAACGTTCACGTATTTTTTCAGGAGCCCAATAAAAGAAAACGCCCAAATCTCGTTCGTTTGGAATGGCACTTACGATAGCATCGGCTCGATCCATAGACAATCTGTTTTGACTCGATTGCATATTTTCGAATCCATACGGAATTTTACTTTGTCCAATTCGTACTCGATATTCTCTTTTTGTATCAAAAGAAATATCAAAATAAGCATCACGAATTTGTGCAAAATTATTGACTCCAGTCGATGGAGAATTTGCAAAATCGGGCTGAAAATAAAAAAATAAATTAGGATGAATTTGCCCTGAAAAAATCATTCGAGCCCGACGAATAAAAAAACCATTGTTCGAAACCGCATCAGGACTAACGTCAGTTGTTCCCCAAGACCTGTCGCATTGTTCGCACGAAACTTTGTCGTTTGTAGAAAATAATCCGTTGTATCGGGTTTGTACATAACCCCGAATCGAAAATTTATCGTACCAATGTTCTTGATTTGGCTTTGCCAATACTAATTTTTCTTTTGATTTATTAACCGAATCTAAAGTGGCTAGAATGGTTTTCTTGGTTTTTAATTCATTCGATTTGTTAATAGAATCGATGATTTTTATTAAAAATTTTGAATCAGTTGATTTGTTGATTTCTTGAGCATTTGCTGAAAAAGACAAAACTAATAACACTAAAATTGAAAAATTTTTCACAGTTACGAAATGTTTAATTTTTTGCAAAGATGCTGTTACTTTGTTAAACTAATGTTACGTAATTGTAATGAAAAATCATTATTGTCTGATAATAATTTAAAAATTTATCATTTTGTGAATAAATACAGTCCCTACGGGACACTTTTTAATTGGTAATTCTTATTACAACTACCAAGATTTAACTCCTGACAGAGTATATCTCGTAGAGATTAAATGTTGGTAATTAATAAGTTATATTTTGATTTTTGTCCCAAAGGGACTATATGTTGGTTTTATCGAACAATATTGATTAAAAAATTTAGTTTATAATTTTTTTAGTGTAAACGAAAAAACAGAGCCTTTTCCAAAAGTGCTTTCCACAAAAATACGCTCGTTGTGCGCCTCAATAATATGTTTTACGATGGCTAAACCCAAACCCGAACCGCCTTCGGAACGTGCACCACTTTTATCGACTCTATAAAAACGTTCGAAAAGTCTGGCAATATTTTGTTTTTCGATGCCTTCACCGTTATCAGTAAACCGAATAATGATTTTGTTTTCAGGTAAATCTTCAATACTAACTTCGGTTGTGCCTTTTTCTTTGCCGTATTTTAAAGAATTTACAACTAGGTTCGTAATTACTTGTTGAATTTTTTCTTCGTCACCCAAAACGTAAATTGGTTTGTTGTATTTGTTGTCAAACATCAAAATAATATCTTTTTTAGAGGCTTTCATTTCGAGTAAATCAAATACATTTTGAATGGTTTGAACGATATTAAATTTAGAAAATTCAAGGTTCAAATCGCCAGTTTCTAGTTTAGAAATTGTATCTAAATCTTCAACAATATAAATCAATCTTTCAACACCTTTTTCAGCTCTTTCAAGATATTTTTTTCGCAAAACTTTATCTTTCATAGCGCCATCAAGCAAAGTGGAAACATAACCTTGCACTGTGAAAAGTGGCGTTTTAAGTTCGTGTGAAACATTCCCAAGGAATTCTCTTCGGAAACTTTCTCGCTCGTTCAAATTTTCGATTTCGAGTTTTTTATCGGTAGCAAATTGTTGCACTTGCGAGGTTATTTCAGATAAATCGGTATTCGTTGGCTGATTCAAAAATGATTTGTCGTCCAAAAAAGAAATCTCGTCGTAAAGTTTTTTTACACGTCTGAAAATGAATTTCTCTGTTCGATATTGTAATACAAATAATGAAAAAACTCCGATTGAAATAAAGAAAACAACGGCAAATTTTATCAAAGTACTAATTTCTATTTCTAAAAATAAAAACAACAAAACACACAATATTGCTGTTGCAAAAAAAGTAATGTACAACGCAGAAATTATTGCAAACTTGTATGTTTTTTTTAGATTCATTTTTTAATTTTCGGTTTGGATTTCGAAACTTCTTGATAAGCATTTTCTAATGCTTCAATCAACAATTCTTCTCTAATATTTTTAATTTCAATATAAGTCCAGCCACTTTTTCCCCAATAATTGTCAACTGGATATATTGCTTTGTCAATGTTAGTGAAATAATCTTGGTTTTCAATAGAGAACTTTAGACACGCTTTTAACTTTTCAATTTCTAATGATGCAAAAATTTTACCATTAATTCTAAAAGATGTTGCTTCAAAATGTGGTTTTTCTTCTACATTTTCAAATGACATTGCAAATTCTCTAAAATTTTCTTCATTTATCATTTTGTAAATATTTAGATTTTTTGAATTGCTTTAGACTCTTTAAATACAATAAGATTTATAATTACCTCAAACCATATTTAATATTGCTTATTTTCGTTTTTCTAATTTTGCAATAGTCTTAATTATTTTTTCAACTTTTTGATCTTCTGTAGCAACAGCATTTATACTTTCTATTATTTGATTTTGTTCGTCGATTTCAAGTTTTTTAAAAAAATCTAACACTTCAGCATCATTAAAACATTCAAAAATCATTTCATTTCCGTTAGTTTTTTCGTGGTTTTGATTTTCAAGGTAAAGTGTAACATTTACAAAATCTCCAGCACCTTTTCCAATAGAATTTCTAATTTCAGAATTTAGCGCCATTTTTTTGTCGGCGTTTTTCATTGGTCCTAAATTCTTATTTTTAATTTCAAAATCATCAATTGTACCAGATACTTTTAAATCGCCCCATTTTCCTTTTATATCTTTAGTATTTGGTATAATAAGTTGATAAGTCCAAGCTCCATTTCCTGGAATATATTGAATTATTAATTTTTCGTTATTTACAATATACTTCATTGTAATTATTTAAAAAGAATTTTGTTTTTTAACTTACTAAGCTTTGTAATATAAATTTCAGCATTTTTAAATTCAGTTGCCTTAGGTTTTAACACAAGGAATTAAAGATTTTGCTCAATTGGATTTAGCCAAAATAATTTATTTTTTTTGGCTAAAGCCAATATATTATCAATTTGAAGACCGTTGACTGAAGTCAACGGCAAATGAAATATTAAGTAAAAACTGTAAATAATAGAATTTAACCATTTTCTTTTTCGGGCAACATTTAAACCAACATTTGTTTTAGGAATTATGATTCGAAATGATGCGATTTAATTCGATTATGATACAACAATTTTTAAAAATTATTCATTTAATGTTTTACATGAACTGCTATTAATATCTATATTAAAATAATCAATATCTACTGTAATTCCCCCTTTGGGGGTTAGGGGGCTAAATCTCAAACTTATATCCAACACCTTTTATGGTCACAAACAAATCTTCGCCAATTTTTTCTCGCAATTTACGAATATGTACATCAATTGTTCGACCACCAACTACAACTTCGCTTCCCCAAACTTTGTCGAGAATTTCGTCTCTTTGAAACACTTTTCCAGGTTTCGATGCTAGTAAATAAAACAATTCGAACTCTTTTCTTGGCAAAACAATCGCTTTATCGTCTTTTATAATTTTATATTCTTCACGATTTATTTCGATGCCACCAACATTCAAGGTTTCAGAATTTACTTCTTCGTTTTTTAGTCTGCGCAATAATGCTTTGACCTTGCTGACCAATAATTTTGGTTTTATGGGTTTCGAAATATAATCGTCAGCACCAACATCAAAGCCAGCAACTTGAGAATAATCTTCGCTTCTGGCAGTTAAAAAAGTAATGATAACGTCGTTTAATTCAGGAATTTTTCTGATGGTTTCGCAGGCTTCAATTCCGTCCATTTCGGGCATCATGACGTCCATAATTATCAATTGAGGATGCTCTTTTTTTGCCATACTAACAGCCTCGTGACCATTTCTGGCAGTAAAAATTTGATAACCTTCTTGTTGCAAATTATAACCTACTATTTCAAGAATATCAGGTTCATCATCAACCAATAGAATTTTTATTTCTCGTTTTTTCATTTTATAAATATCAAACTTTATTGTGTAAAAGTAAATATAATATTAACATTAAAAACCGCTTAACTATTATTTAATGTAGTAACAATTTAATAATACTGTCAAAATATAATCCTAACATAAATTGAACTTTGTTTTTACTTTGCTGTTTTTACTTTGCAAGAAATTTAAACCAAATGAAATTTAAAGTTCTATTTTTAGTAATTTTTACATTCGCAATATCTTTAGGTCAAACAACAGGAACAATTTCTGGTGTTTTAAAAGATAAAAATGCAAACAATCAACCATTAGCATTTGCTAATATTGTATTAAAAAACACAACCATAAGTGCCAATTCAGACCTTGATGGTAAATATTTAATAAAAGTCATTCCAGGCGAATACACCATTGTATTGAGTTTTATAGGCTATGAAAATATCGAAGTTCCTGTCACAGTAATTGCAAACGAAACTGTAATTATTAACAAAACACTTGGTTCTGGTAATTACACGTTACAAGATGTAGTTGTTAAATCAGCCAGTACAAATCGTGAAAAAGAAACCGCAATTTTATTAGACCAAAAAAAATCTATAGAAATAAAACAAAGTATTGGCGCTCAAGAAATGTCAAGAAAAGGTATTAGTAATGTAGAAAGTGGTTTGACTAAAATTACTGGAATTTCAAAAGTAGAAGGGCGTGGTCTTTTTGTTCGTGGATTAGAAGAACGATACAGCAATTTATTGATTAACGAATTGCAATCGCCGTCTAATTCGCCATTTAAAAAAATAGTGCCATTAGATTTATTTCCAACCGATATTGTTGGCGTTTTGAATGTTTATAAGACTTTTAATCCGAATATTTCGGGAGATTTTGCCGGTGCAACCATTAACATCGAAACGGCTCAACCTAAAAGTGCGGTAACAAAATTATCTGTTGGTTATGGATATACCACAGGAAATAACGGCGAAAATTTTTTAATTTCTGAAGATGCCAATACAACACAAGGTTTTTTAGGTTTTATAGGAAAAGACAGAAAATTGTCTGCCGATTTTGGCAACAGTCCAAAAAGTGTGTTTTTAACTCCAACACAATATAAAGAGCAAAGCAAAAACAATTCTTGGAATGTTGATGAAACATCTAGCCCAATAAACTCAAGCATTGGATTTTTACATACCGATAAAATTAACCTAAACAACAACAAAAACTTTAGTTACATACTTTCTTTAAATGCCGAAAATAAATATCAGATTCAAAAAGGAGTAGATAGAACTTTTTTTATAGGTCAAGGCGATTATGACAACAATTTAGTTACTTCAAAATTTAGTTACAACACAACTTTTTCGGGTTTAGTAGGAATTAAATATAGAACAAAACGTTTTGGAATTGCAGCCAATTCATTTCTATTAAAATCAACAGCAAGTGTTATACAAGACCAATTGGGCGATATTGGCAACATTTCTGTCAATGAAAATTTGTTTATTAGAGAAAATAAATTCGAAGAATCTACTTTTTGGAATAACCAATTGATACTGAATTATGATATTACTGAAAACGGAAAACATGCTGTAAAAGCAGGATTTTCTTATGTAAAAACTAGTTTTGGACAACCTGACCGAAAATTTATTAGAGGAGAAAAAATTAACGAAACAGAAATAACCTCATCATTTGGTGGTAATAATTTTATAAGACAATTTTTAGATATTTCTAGTAACCGATTTTATTCGGGAATGACTGAATATAATTTTAAGTTTAAAGAAAACGAAAATAGCAAAACCAATAAAATTGCGTTAGGGTATAATTTCTTTAGCAACGAAGAAGTATCGTCATACAGATTTGTTTTTGGAAGACCTCTTTTTGCATTAGGTTTTACTGCAAATCTCAACAACATTAATGATTTTGTGAATACGAATATAAAAAATGGTTTAGTTCGTTTTGGCGAAGAATCAACAGGCGATTATAAATCGAAACTATTTCAGAACGTGAATTCGGGTTATGTTAACGGGTTTTACAATATAGGAAAAAAATGGGAAATTAATGGTGGAATTAGAGCCGAAAAATCAATTCGTGAAATTAAATACCGTTTTACAACTGATGACCCAACATCGAATTATAAAAAAATAACCAAAGATAAATTAGATATTCTTCCATCAATAAATGTAAAATATGTGCTGAACGATAAAAACAATTTGCGGTTTGCAGGTTCAAAAACACTAACAAGACCAACATCTATTGAAGTTATGCCTATTCAATATATAAATCCTGATGGTACAATTGAAGTTGGAAATTCGAATTTAGAAAACAGCGAAAACATCAATGTTGATTTTAAATACGAACTTTTTCCAAATGCTAGCGAATTAATTTCGGTTGGAGTTTTTGGGAAAAAATTAAAAAATCCAATTGAGCGTGTTTTTGTTCCAACGGCTAGTAGTGGCGGACAAATTACAACTTATCAAAACTCAAAACAAGCCCTTTTATTTGGTGCAGAATTAGAGTTTTTACTGCAATTAAAAAGAATTTCTCCAATGTTCAAAAACTTTTCTTGGGGATTTAATACTTCAATAATGAAGACCGAAGTACAAGTTGATTTATCTAAAAATACTTTAGAGAATAACGAAAAAAGAGCCCTTCAAGGCGCATCGGATTGGTTAGTAAATACCGATTTGAAATATGATTTTCAGTTCAATTCAGAAATGAAAAATTCAATTTCAGTAGTTTATGGCGTTGCTGGCGAAAAAATATTTGCAGTTGGCACAGCAGGTTTAGACAATATTTACGAAAAACCGTTTGGTAAACTAGATTTTATTTGGACCAGCAAAATTTCAAGAAATATTGATTGCAAATTCGTAGTTGACAATATTTTGAATCCAGAGTTTAGAAAAGTTCTTGGTGATAATAGCAAAATTCAGATTACAGAAACCGATTTAACAGTTCGCTCTTTTAAACGTGGCACAGGTTTTTCACTCAATATAAATTATACTTTTTAGTCGGTACACGTTATGCAATTGTAAAACAGTTAACATCAAATTTACAAACATTTAAAGAGTGAGTAATACTTAAATAATAATGGCTTAACTGCCGTAAATGGGAACCATTATATCTTTGAAATGAAAATTTTAAATAATAAAGAAATGAAAAAAGTAGTATTTATTTTAGCAATCTTATTAGTAATTATGTTGTCTTGCACATCAAGTGATGATGAAACAACCCAACCAGTTGTAAATAATCCGCAAAACTTGAGTGGAGAAGCAACAGTTTCTAGAACCTACACAAAAGCAAATTACACGCTTGATGGCGTTTTAAAAGTAAAATCGGGAGTTACTCTAACTTTTGATGCGGGTTCGGTTATAACTGCCAATAACGCCAGCGGAAGTACTTTTGATGCAATTTTGGTAGAAAAAGGCGGTAAAATTATTATGAATGGTACAGCCGCAGAACCAATAGTTTGCACACACAGCACTAAAGTTGCTGGTTCTTGGGGCGGCATTATCATTTATGGAAATGCTCCAATAGTTGGTGCGGCATCGGTAACAACTGCTTTGTCAGAAGACGGAATTTCGTCGGTTGCAGAAGGACAAACGCCACAACCGTATTCGTATGGAGGAACTGATGCAAGTGACAACAGTGGCACATTAAAATATGTACGAGTAGAATATGCTGGAAAAAAAATTGCTGATGGATCTAGTGAATTGAATGGTTTTTCGTTTTATGCGGTTGGTTCAGGAACAATTCTAGAAAATTTAGTATCCTATAAAGGTAACGATGACGGTTTTGAATTTTATGGCGGAACTGTTAGTGCAAAAAATTTAATTTCTTACGGAAACTCAGACGATTCTTTTGATTGGCAAGATGGTTGGAGAGGTCAAGAAAATACAAACTGGTACGCATACCAAACAGGAACTGGAAACTATGGCATGGAAATAGAATCTAAAAATGTTGATAATGCTTTTTGGCCAGTAGTTTCAGGAATAACGCTTACAAGAGCGGCGGGAACTTTAACCGAAGACAATACGCCACAATACGATGCTATTCAGTTTAAAAGTCGAGGAAATGGATTTTATTCAAACATTGTTATTTCTGGCTATACAAATCCTGCTGCAACATGTGTAAGAATTCAAGATGTTAACACAAACACATCTCAGGTAAATGCTAGTAAAATTAAACTTACTGATGTAAAAATTTTAAATGGAACTTCGCAATTTGCCGCAAAAGATGCAACTTTTTCAGTAGTTTTTCCTGCTGGTTTTTACACAACATCAGCAACAGCAACTGGCGCAGTTTTCACTTCTGGTGCTTGGTCAACAGTTGATGGCGTAAATTTATTATCAAATTTGTAGTTGAGTTAGTTTTTTTATGCTAAATGCCTTAATTTTAAGTTAAGGCATTTTTTTTGGTTTAAAATTTGAACTTTATTTTTCAAAACTATAGAAAAACTATTGTCATAAGTAAATCCATTTTCCAGTTTTCTGACCATTTTAGCAGTAAAAATTTGATAACCTTCTTGTTGCAAATTATATCCTACAATTTCAAGAATATCAGGTTCGTCATCGACCAATAGAATTTTTATTTCTCGCTTTTTCATTTGATGAATTGAAATATTATGACGTAAAAGTAAATACAATAGTAGTACATTATGATGCTTAACTATTATTTAATATTCTTAACATTTACATAACTGCTCCATAATTTTGTTAAAAATGAACGGAAAGAAATTCATTACAGAATAAAAATCGAATTACTTTGTACTACAAAAGTGCTTGTTTGCTATTATATAAAGCAAATTACTAAGAAATCAATTGTTCTAGATTTTGGTAGTTGAACAATGAAACTAATTTGATTTCTAAAACTTTTAACTGATTTTTGTTTTACAAAATAACATAACATTTGAATATACAATACTAAATACTACTTTTGTTGAAAATCAGAACCAATGAGAGTTTCTCTTTATTTTATTTTATTATTTTCCACAATTTCAATTTTTTCTCAAAGTTCAAAATCTTTGTCAGACTCTGAATATCAAGATTTACAAGAAAAAGCAAGATTATTAAAAAGCAACAATCGATACTTAGAATTTGATGACCGATGTAAAAAAAGAAAATAATGTTTTTGAGGTGAAATAAAAAGATTTACAAATTTTTTTGTGATTAAATCAAAAAACGCTAGTTATATTTCGAATTTATTTTTAAATATTGTTAATAATTTTTCAACAGATTCTTTATCTGGAAATACTAAAACAACATTATTAGTTATTGGACTATCGGTATTAATTTGTTTATTGAAATTAATTTCAACTTTTGAAACTTTTGTTTTAAATAAATCTTGAATTTCTACTTCAAAGATTTCTGCAAGTTTTGGAAGGTGTTCAGATTTGATATCATTTGCCTCGCTTTCCCAATTCGCATAGGTATTTTTGTCCACACCAAGCATATCTGCAATGTTTTGCTGTGAGTATTTTGTTTTATTTCTTAGCTTTTTGATATTTACACCAACTCCCATATTAAAATTTTTAACAAATATATGAAAATACCCAAAAAGTTAGGTGTTTTTTGCACAACTTTTTTTAGCACTCTCAAACTTGATTAGTTTAGTTTTGGAAATAATTAAAAGTATTCTTTCAACGTTTAAAATTGTTAAGTCGACGTAACTTTTTAGATATTTAAAAGTATTTTAATTAAAAATCAATGTGTAACAATAAATTAAAAACTTATGAAAAAGTTAGAAGATTTCAAAGCAAAAAAAATTGAATTGAAAACCATTTATGGTGGATTAAGAGCTGGAACAACATTTCAATGTGCAACCTGCACACTTTCTACTGCTTGTGAAGATGGGCAAGATACGGAACAAGACATTTAATTTTAAACAAACCTAGTGTTTGATTTCTCAAGCACTAGGTTTACAATAATCCAATTAAAATTCGCAAATCAGATTTTATAGATTTACATTTTTAAGTTTTAACTTTTTTATATGATTTTAATTTTAAGTACTCCATTTGAGGGAGACACACAAGCCGTTATTGATTGGTTAAAATTCAAAAATGCTAATTTTTTTAGATTAAATGATGAAGATATAATAAATGGAGAAGTTGAATTTTTCTATAACGTAAAACAAATTAGTAAATCTTACATAAAACAAAATGACAAAACAATTTTTTTTAAGGATATAAAAATTGTTTGGTTCAGGAAATTTGGGTTTCTAAAAACGTATGAGGATGAGTTTGGAAAAAACAGCGATTTGGTAAAATATTTATATTCCGAATTTAATGTATTAAAAAATATTATTTTTGATTTACTTAAGGAAAAAGAATGGTTATTTAACAAAATTAATATGCCCACAAAACTGAAAGTTTTGGAAATCGCAGATAAAAACAAATTGAAAATCCCCGAAACTTTAATCACATCATCAAAAAAAGTTTTGTCTATTTTTTTAGAAACTAATGACAATTCAATATTATCTAAATCCCTCGGAGAAGGAAAAAAAATTGAATTTGGAGGTGAAATTTTTTCATTTTATACTAAACGTATTAATTCAATTGAAGTTGTAGACAACAAGTTTAGCCCATCTATTTTTCAAAAATACATTGATAAAATTTATGAATTAAGAATATTTTATCTAGATGGTGATTTTTTCTCGATGGTGATTTTTTCTCAGAGCAACCCCAAAACAATAGATGACTTCAGAAATTATGACAATCAAAATCCCAATAGATATGAACCATATAATTTGCCGAAAATTATAGAGGTTAAATTAGATAAAATGATGAGAGAATTAGGATTAAATACTGGATCAATTGACATGATTAAAGCAAAAGACGGAAACTATTATTTTTTAGAGGTAAATCCCTCGGGTCAATTTGGCATGACCTCAGTTCCATGCAATTATCCGTTACATGAATTAGTTGCTAATTATTTAATATCTAAATCAACATGAAAAATATTTTAATTAACAAAGTGAAAACCACTTTCAAAAACACTTTGCCAATTAATGCTTATTTTATAGAAGGTGTAAAGAAAACTAACAATAAAAATCAACTAAAACTTAAATTTGCAAAATCTAAATTTTACAATACTCAAATGATGGCGTGTTATACATTACATAAACCTACTTTTCTAAAAAATACTTATGATAAATAATTTTTTCAAATTTCATGCTTCTTGCGTTATTGTAAATGGAATTAACTGTGGAAATATATATGATTTAAGAAGAGGTAATTTATATACTTTACCAAACTCTATTTTAGATGTATTCGAAGAATACTCCGTTAAAGGTTTAATCAAATTACAAAAAGATTATGAACAACAAGCCGAGATTGTAAACTCTTATTTAGATTATTTTATCGAAAATGAATTAATTTTTTTTACAAATAATATTGACAACTTTCCATCTATAAATACAAAATTTAATAAACCGCATCTTTTAGACATTTTGATTATAGAAATCGATAA
Organism: Bacteroidota bacterium; assembly: GCA_031431275.1. Lineage (GTDB taxonomy): Bacteria > Bacteroidota > Bacteroidia > Flavobacteriales > Flavobacteriaceae > Flavobacterium. The sequence goes on along the minus strand of JANPDC010000030.1, from coordinate 2,581 downwards.
TTATGACAAAACCAAAAAGATTTTTTTTGAAAATGATGTAGTAAGTAAACTAGGCTTTTCAGAAATCGTATTAATAAGTTCTAAAAATAGTTTAGATAATTTGAAAAAAATATTATTAATTTTGGATAATTCTAAAGTGCAAACAATAACTTACATAGTGGATTATAATTATTTCTGTGAAAAAGAATTTAGTTACTTGACAAATAATTATTTTAGATTAAATAGCGTTTTTATTTACAATTGTTCAAAAAAACTTAAAAACAAAAAAGAAAGTAGTTTTATTTTTACGAAGGATACATTAAAAAAATTACTCAATCGAAAAATTTCAAGTACAAATGATTTAGTTCCAAATATAGACTCTTTTGTTGAGTCGCAGAAATATAATTTATTTTACAACAGAAAAGTTTTTATTGATAACGAAAATAATATAAAACATTCCTTTGATGATAGTATAATTTATGGAAATTTAGAAAAACAAAGTATTGAAGAAATCCTTTTGCAGTCAGATTTTAAAAAACTATGGAATATTACTAAAGATCAAATAACGGTTTGCAAAGATTGTGAATTAAGATATATTTGTCCTGACAACAGAATTCCAGAAATGCTAAACGAAAACGAATATTTTCACAGAACAGCATGTAATTACAATCCTTATACCAATGAATGGAAATAACTTTTTTAAAATTTCAATTATATTATTTGTTTTACAAGCAACCATTAGTTGCGGCACTATAAAACAAGATATCGTAAAACATAATTATTTTAATGGAGATTATTTTTACAACGATTCCTTGAAAGTTGGAATTGATTTTTGGGGAGCGATGGATTTTACCAATTTAGAAAAAATAAAAAAATCTGAATTAAAATCAAAACTCAAAGATTTCAAACAATACAATGTTGATGATTTAATTGTAAATGCGGTTCGTGATGATAAAACGTATGAAATGTACTTTTTTTATCAAAAACTTGAGAATATAAAAGATAATTTAATTCATGAAAAAATGATTTTAGATGATACCATAAACGGAAAATCGATATTTGAAAAAATAAAAGGAAATAAAAAAATTACTTGTATTGTTATTGATAAAGAAAAAAGGAATCGTTATTGTTCTGTATTAGCAAAAGAGGCATTGAGCAAAATAGAAATAGATTCTTTGAATATGACAAAATTAGCATTTTATAGTGTTCTAAATTATTATGCTGGATACAAACTAAATAATCTACAAGCGCGAAAAAAAATAATTACATCACCCTTAATTGAGCAACCACGAAATAACATGAAATTTCAGATGTTATTGACTGCAAATTCTTTTATGAGAAATAATAAAGCCTATGATTCAATTATTTTTCATCGCGAAGAAAATGCTAGAAAAGAGAGTAAAGTAATTTTCGAAAAATTAAAATCTGATAAAGATGTTAGTCATAGCAAAGGAGTTTTTGATGCCATTTCTGAAATTGCGAAAAAGAATCAAATTATTATTCTAAACGAAGATCATTATTATCCAAAACATAGACTATTTGCTATGCAATTGCTGGGTGTTTTGAAGCAAAATAATTATACTTATATTTCAGCAGAGGCATATACTGAAAATAAAAAAAGTGATTCTATCCAAAATGACACTAAAGCAACTTATACAAGAGAACCTTTTTATGGTCATTTTTTGAGACAAGCAAAGAAAATGGGTTTCACGATTCTTGGTCATGAAAACATGGATTCTAAAGTTGAGCGAGATTTGGGTCAAGCCCAAAACATTAAAAAAATATTAGACAAAAACCCAAAAGCAAAGATTTTTGCATATGTTGGTCATGCACATTTAGAAAAAAAGTTTTTAAACAAGAAATGGATGGCTCAGCATTTAATGGAAATGACAAACATTGAACCAGTAACAATCGACCAAAGATTATTTGCAGATACTGGAGAAGAATTAACCTTTTTTCCTAGAATAAAAATTGAAAAAGACTCACTAACAAATTGTAGCGCAGATTATTTTTTAGTCAATAATTTAAAAGCCGACCTAAAAGCGATTTATCCAGAAAAGGAATTTAAAAATGTGATTTTGAAAAGTAAAAACTTCAAGAAATATCAAAAAGAAGAGGTAATGGTTCAAATATATGATAAAGAAGAATATTTATTGTTAAGAAATTTGAAAGTCTCATTATACAACCAACTTTGTAGAGCCGTTGGAAATAAAATTAATTTGAATTTATCTTTAGGAAGTTACAGAATCATAATCAAAACAGAAGATGATGAAACTTTGTATAACGAATTTGTGGAAGTTAAGTAATCTACTAAAATAATTTATCACTAGTCAAAAATGATTTCTTATTAATCAAAATGATTTTTTCCCCATTATAAAATAATTTTAAGCACTCAATTGTTCTAGATTTTGGTAGTTGAACAATGAAACTAATTTGATTTCTAAAACTTTTAACTGATTTTTGTTTTACAAAGTAACATAACATTTGAATATACAATACTAAGTACTACTTTTGTTGAAAATCAGAACCAATGAGAGTTTCTCTTTATTTTATTTTATTATTTTCCACAATTTCAATTTTTTCTCAAAGTTCAAAATCTTTG
>JANPDC010000029.1:0-2973 GCA_031431275.1 Bacteroidota bacterium | reverse complement strand
ATCAAATTCTTCATCAAAAAAGACAATTAGTTTTCCTCCTTGAACATTAATCTGAATTTTTGTTGATTCGGTTCTTTTAGTTGCATGCATAGCAATTGCTACTGCGGTTGCGCCGGTTCCACAGGACAAAGTTTCATCCTCAACGCCACGCTCATAAGTTCGAATTGAAAATTCGGATTCAGAAACTTGTGAAACAAAATTTACGTTACTTCCCATTTTTCCATATAAATCGCTATTTCGAATTCGAGCACCGTTTTCTTTTATATTATAGGTGTGCAAATTTTCAACCATTTCAACATGATGTGGAGAACCTGTATTTAAAAAAACATATTCGTCAGTAATTTTTACATCCGAAACATCGCTCATTTGTAAAGAAACAATATTGTTTTTATCAATAGTTGCATGGTGTAAACCATCAATGGCTACAAAAGTCGCTTTGTCATTTATGATATTCAAACTTTTAGCAAATGCGACTAAGCAACGTCCACCGTTGCCACACATTGTACTTTGATTTCCATCAGAATTGAAGTAAACCATTTTAAATTGTGTTGAATTTTTGAGCCTTGATTTAATAGAATCAATTTCAAGTAAAATCAATCCATCGGCGCCAATTCCAAAACGTCTGTCACACAAATGTTCAATTAATTTTGTATTGTTTTTCGGAAAAAAATCAGTTCGATTGTCAATCATTACAAAATCGTTTCCTGTGCCTTGATATTTACAAAATGAAATTTTCAATTTAGATTTTTATAATTATAAAACAAAAATAGGATAATGTTATGGAATGATTACTACTTTTCAACTATTAATGTTACGTTAAACATTGTTAAGTAGTAGTTAAACCATTTTTTTGAGTAAAACTAGTTATATATTTTTACTGAACTAATTTAATTTATATTTAAAATGAAAAAGTTTTCAAGTTTATTTTTGGTTTCGTTGATGAGCGGAGTTGTTACGCTTGGCGCTTACAAAATGTTGTTCGAAAATAATGGGTATTTGAACAATCAAAAAAACTCAATTGTTTCCTCCGCAACAAACTCGTATTCTAAAAATGTTGGCTTTGGTGCAGAAAATACAGATTTTACTGTAGCGGCAGACAAAGCAATACATTCTGTGGTTCACGTAAAAAATGTTTCGACAGTTATGGTTTCAAACCCAATGATGGAATTCTTTTATGGAACTGGGAGCGGTCGACAACAAGAGCAAATAGGTACTGGATCAGGAGTTATTATTTCAGAAGATGGTTACATTGTGACTAATAATCATGTAATAAAAGATGCACAAGACATTGAAATTACCCTAAATAACAAAAAAACATACAAGGCAAAATTGGTCGGAACAGACTCAAAAATGGATGTTGCTTTATTGAAAATTGAAAGTGATGTCAAATTGCCGTTTTCAACTTTCGGTGATTCAGATAATGTAAAAATTGGTGAATGGGTTCTAGCAATAGGAAATCCATATAATTTAACATCAACTGTAACAGCAGGAATTGTTTCGGCGAAAGCAAGAGATTTAGATACAAACGGAATGCAATCTTTTTTGCAAACCGATGCTGCTGTAAATCCCGGGAATAGTGGTGGAGCACTTGTAAATACCCGCGGTGAACTTATCGGAATAAATACCATGATTTCGTCACAGACAGGTTCCTATGTTGGTTATTCTTTTGCAGTTCCATCAAATATCACAAAAAAAATTATTGAAGATATTATGGAATTCGGTAATGTACAACGTGGGATTTTGGGTGTAGAAGGAAGTGAATTAACTGGAAATGCCTCGAAAGCACTTGGCATCAATCAAACAGAAGGATTTTATGTTAAAAAAGTAAATAAAAATTCGGGTGCAGAAAAATCGGGATTGACAAAGGGCGATGTAATCATAAAATTAGACAGTCAAAATATTTCTTCCTATTCAGAACTTTCGGGATATATAAATGCAAAACGTCCAAACGACAAAGTTCAAGTAACTTTCATTCGTGGAGAGAAAACTCTTGTTGTTCCAGTAACATTAACAAAAAACGATTATGTTGCTACAGAATTTAAAGGAATTGAACTCGAAAATATCGATGCAAACGACAAAAAGAAATTCAGAGTTTCCTATGGAGTCAAAATAAAAAGCATTGATAATGAACGATTAAATCAATATGCTGAAGATTTGAAAGGAGGTATTATTTTGAATATTGATAATGCTAAAGCAACAGATATTGAATCGGTTTCAAGAATAATGTCTGATAAAAACGACAAGCAAACGGTTCAAATTGAAATGATCACTAACACTGGGCAAATCATCCGATTGATCTTGTAGAATTTTAAAATGAATTATAAAAAAAAAGGTTGTTTCACAATTTGTGAAACAACCTTTTAATTTTATTTATCTAATTTCCTTTGAACTTATAAAACAGGAAGTAATACTTTATCCAAGACATGTATTACGCCATTGGTGCACTGAACATCAGTAGCAATAATTTTGCTTATTCTGTTTGATGCGTCTTTAATTTGTGGGCCTGTTGATGGTAATTGAATTTTAAACGTTTGTGACGGAGTTAAAATTGGAGTCACAATTTGATTGTTAGTGAGTGAAGAAGCAAGAACATTTGCATTTCCTACCACATGATACTGCAATACTTTGGTTAAATTTGCAGCAGAAACACTAGCAATTCCTCCAGGTGCAAGTTCAGTGTTCAAAGAAGTGAATGCACCATTTGTTGGAGCAAATACAGTAAATGGACCCGTGCCAGATAAAACAGCGACAAAATTTGGTTGACCAGCCGATGTTAATGCACCAACCAAAGAAGTAAAATTAGTATTGGCAGTTGCATGTGTAACAATTGTTGGCAAAGGAATTACCTTGTCGACTTTGTGAACAACTACAAAACCAAAAACAATATTTGGTGTCACAACATTTGATACACCATTCAATTTTACACCAGTTGCAGTATCTACATACAAACTTAATTTGCTTTGTTGAGTGGCA
>JANPDC010000028.1:0-3661 GCA_031431275.1 Bacteroidota bacterium | reverse complement strand
TAATTATTAATCGGAAAAAACCGCTAATATGAAAATAAAGTTGAATATTGTTAATCGATAGAGGAAAAAAAACGGCAATTTTAATAATTATTTTAAAAGGAATTGCGTTTTGAAGATTTATAAGTTTAGAGTATAAAATCTAGAGCATTATTTTCTGATTTATTTCTAAAATAGCTGGAATGTTTATTTTAGAATCGAAATAATGAAGATTACATTCTTATGATTTTTGTCTTACGTTATAATTAAATTTGGACAATAATTTATAATTCAGGAATTTTACATTTTGTGAATTATAAAAATAGTAGGACGTTTATGTAAATCGATGATTTCTTTTTTCCAAGCTGCAATTTTTTTAGTCTTGATATATTCTGTTGGTAAGGTTATATCTGTAGCAATGCATAAATGCGTCTCAGGATGGAGAGTTTGTAATAAATCTTCTAGTAATTTATTGTTACGATATGGCGTTTCAATGAAAATTTGAGATTGATTTTTTTCGAAAGATACTCTCTCTAAGGTTTTAAAACTGGCTTTCTTTTCGTCTTTTTCAATAGGTAAATAGCCGTGAAACGTAAAACTTTGACCGTTCATTCCTGATGCCATCATCGCCAAAAGAATAGAAGAAGGACCTACCAAAGGAATAACCTGAATTCCTTTTTCATGGGCTAATTTTACAATTACCGCACCGGGATCAGCAACTCCGGGGCAACCCGCTTCGCTCATTAATCCTACATTTTTACCTTCCAATAAAGGTTTGATGAAGTCTAAATGTTCTTTCGTTTCGGTGTGCTTGTTCAAAACAAAAAGCTTTAGCTCTGATTGTTTCTTCTCGGGACTAACTTCTTTGATGGATTTGCGAGCGGTTTTTTCATTCTCAACAATATAATAATCAATAAAATCAATACTTCTTTTTATAGTCTGTGGCAAAACATCCATAGGGTCGCAATCGCCCATCGTGGTGGGGATAAAATAGAGTTTTCCTAAAAGTGTAGTCGATTTCATTGGTGCAATTTTATATTTCTAAAGCTAATTTTCTAAATTGAAGTTTATTTATTGATGTTTGGCTATTAATTGCTTGGCAATAACATCGCACGCATCATCTAACATATTGTAAATGATTTCAAAACCGTTGGGCAAACCAAAATAAGGATCGGGAACATCTACATTTTCGTTAGGAAATAAAGCATTCAATACAAGGTGGACTTTTTCTTTTTGTTCTTGGTTTTCCGCAAGTTGCATTACATCATCGTAATTGGCATTGTCCATTACAAATATATAGTCAAAAGAGTTGAAATCACTAGTGCTGAATTGTCTTCCTTTTTGTTTTGAAATATCTAGATTGTATTTTTTTGCAATTGCAATCGAGCGATCATCAGGTGAACGACCAATGTGCCATGAACCTGTTCCTGCTGAATCTACTTCAAATTTATTTTTGGGAAGCTTAGAAGCTAATATTCCTTCGGCCAAGGGTGACCGACAAATATTTCCTAAACAAACCATTAAGATTTTTATGGGCATAATGCTTTTTATAGCGTTAATTTTTTATTAATGTCGTCCACAAATTTTTTGAATTGTTTGTCGGTAGCCATCAAATTATCGACGGTTTTGCAAGCATGCAATACAGTAGCATGATCACGATCACCAATTTGGGAACCAATATTCGCTAAAGATGCTTTTGTGAATTTTTTGGCAAAAAACATGGCCAACTGTCTGGCTTGTACTACATGTCTTTTTCTGGTTTTAGATTGCAGTGTTTCTAAATCCAATTGAAAATAATCAGAAACAATTTTTTGAATATAATCAATCGAAATTTCGCGTTTTACATTCTTGACAAATTTTTCAACGACACTTTTTGCAAGTTCCAGCGTAACTTCTTTTTTGTTGAATGATGATTGTGCAATCAAGGAAATAATGGCTCCTTCCAATTCCCGCACATTCGATTTGATATTACGGGCAACGTATTCAATGATTTCTTCCGGAATTTCTACACCATCTCTGTACAATATATTTTTCAGGATCGAGATTCTGGTTTCATAGTCCGGTTGGTGCAATTCAGCAGACAATCCCCATTTGAAACGAGATAATAAACGTTGTTCGATATCTTGCATATCCACAGGCGCTTTGTCCGAAGTCAAAATTACCTGTTTACCATTTTGATGTAAATAGTTGAAAATGTGAAAAAATACATCTTGAGTTCCAGACTTTCCAGAAAGGAATTGAACGTCATCAATAATTAAAACATCAATTAATTGATAGAAGTGGATGAAATCATTTCGGTTATTTTTCTTTACAGAGTCAATGTATTGTTGCGTGAAAATTTCAGCAGAAATATATAGAACCGTTTTCTCAGGATATTTATCTTTTATTTCAACACCTATTGCATGCGCTAAATGGGTTTTTCCCAGACCTACACCACCAAAAATCAACAATGGATTGAATGAGGTTCCGCCTGGTTTATTGGCAACAGCCATCCCGGCAGATCTGGCTAATCTGTTAGAGTCTCCTTCGAGAAAATTATCAAAACTATAGTTCGCATTCAATTGGGATTCAATTTTCAAATTGCGAATTCCTGGAATAACAAATGGGTTTTTTAATTCAGGGTTTAAGTTTTTGAACGGAGCATCAACTTCTTGAGGTTTCATAGGAACTCTGTTGGCACTTGGCAATTGTTCCGTAAACGGTTGTTTGTTGCCATAAGTGTTTTCCATTCTGATTTTATAGAGTAACTTCGCGTTTTTCCCAAGTTCTTTAGTAAGTGCCACTTTTAATAATTTCACGTAGTGTTCTTCTAACCATTCGTAGAAAAATTTACTTGGAACTTGAATATATAATGCGTTATCGGTAAGTTCAACTGATTTGATTGGTTCGAACCAAGTTTTGTACGCTTGATCCTGAATGTTGTCTTTAATGAAAGACAAACAGTTTTCCCATACTGATTGAGCAGTTTTGTTCATATATTCGGTTAAATTATTTTTATTTGGGTATTTATTATCCTACAAAAAAAAGAGTGCGTTTCTATTATTTTTCAGGGAAACAAATATGTGAACAATTTTCTGTAAAAAAAAATATATTAGGTAATAATTTTATAAATTAATGTTGTAAGGAGCTTTTTAAATTTTAAATTTTTAATAAATAATTAATGAAAGATCATCAAATTCAAGTTCGGGTTCGCTACTCAGAAACGGACCAAATGGGCGTTGTTTATCATGGGAATTACATCCCTTATTTTGAGATAGGAAGGGTGGAATGGCTTAGAAACAAAGGGATTTCGTATAAAAACATGGAAGAAAGTGGGATTGCTTTGCCGATTGTTTCTATGAACATAAATTATAAAAAATCAGCTCGATATGATGAATTGCTTACCGTCCATACTGTTTTTAAAAGTCAGACTTCTGTGAAGATAGAATTTGATTGTGCTATTTATAATGAAGCAGAGGAGTTGTTAACAACTGCCCAATTTATTCTGGTTTTTGTGTCCTTAAAAACGGGTCGCCCAATTGCTCCGCCGGATTATATTTTGGAGTTGTTAAAAACTATAGAATAACTTATCAAAGAAGCAATTTTATATCGTAATTAGAGTCGTGTTTTATTTTTTTAAAAAAAATAATTAAATATTTAGTAAATTATTTGGGGATTTTTTTTTTGTTGTTTTTTATGAATTTTT
>JANPDC010000027.1:0-6711 GCA_031431275.1 Bacteroidota bacterium | reverse complement strand
GCAAGAGCGTAGTTTCCTTCGCCGTGTAAGTGTTTTGAGTCCATTTATTAACGAGAATTGACTCAGTTCTCGACGTGCTTACTTTTCAATTCGACTTGCTGTCAAAACCAGTCGACCCCATTGATTTATAGAATTTCAGATTGCAAAAATTTTATTTCGATTACAAAAGTAATTATTCTTATTGATATAAAAAAATCTAATAATAACAGATGGAGTAAAAAATCATAACTTACGATACATAATTACTGAATAGTATCTTCTTCTTTAAATGGATAATCACCAAAAAGTTTAGATAAATATTTAACTTTGTAAGTGGCATAATTGAATTTATTGGATAAAGATATGATACTTAGGCGTTCTTTTCCTAAAGTTATAAATGATGATGTATTTCCGTGCCACCAACCATTATGAAAATAGTATTTTTGACCAGTCTCCCATTGAATCATCCGAATACCTAAACCATAGTTTTTTGTACCTTTATGCTCATTACTATATCCTTCATATACTTTTTCTTCTAATTCAGGAGATAAAAAATGATTAGATCTTCTGGCTAAATCAAATTTTAATAAATCTCTTGGTGTTGAAAAAATATTCTTATCACCGTATATTCCATCTAAAAAGTCTAAAACATATCTTGAATTATTTTTTTTGTAGGAAGGAGTGGCGTTTATTTTGTCTTTTTCTAAATCAAAAACAAAAGTATGATTCATTTTCAAAGGAGTAAAAATCATTTTTTGCATCGCTTCAGGATAACTAAATCCTGTTATTTTCTCTATAACTAGTGCTAGAAGGGCATAATTAGTATTTGAATAACTAAATTTTGTATCTACTTTTGCTTCTAAAGGGATTTTTTTTGTCGCTAAAATATCTAAAATATCACTATTTTTTAATATTTTTTTTGAATCCCAAATCGGTTTTTTATTGGTGAAATAGGCATAATTTTTTAATCCACTTCGATGATTCAAAAGTGTTTTGATACTAACATCAGGAAAAGGAAATGTAGTTAAAATGGTATTTAATTTTTGATCAAGATCTAATTTTTTTGCATCAATAAGTTTTAGGATAACAGTAGCTGTCAATACTTTGCTTACTGAAGCAATGTGAAGAGGAGTAATACTGTCAATAAATGTTTTATTTTCTAAAGAAGCAAACCCATTATAATCTTCATAAATTATAACTCCATTTTTCGCAACTAAAAATCCACCATTTAAACTTTTGTTTGGCCAGTTTTTTTCAGAAAAAGTTTGAATTTCTTTTTTCTTTTTTAAAATAAATGCTTCTGTTAAGGGTTCTACAGTATCATTTATAACCATTATTGGGAGAATTCCTTTTTCGGTTTTTAAAAAAGTAATTAATTTCTTTTTTTCGATGTCTTTGCAAGAAAGAAATATAATTATCGAAAAACTAATTAAATATAAGGGAAGGAGGATTTGTATTTTCTTGATCATTTTACAAATATATTCAAGATTATTAAAAATCAAATTTAAAAATTACTATTCGAATCATTTTTTATTAACATTAAATTTTAGTTCAATTACAAAAACACTACTTTTGCGCAAATTCAATTTTTTTGAAAACAATAAAATAATTTTATAATGAAATTTGGAATACTAAAAGAAAGAAAAATCCCGGTTGACAGGAGAGTTGTATTCACTCCCGAAGAGTTAGTTCGATTAAAAACAGAGCATAATGATGCTGAAATTTTTGTTGAAAGTTCTGATATTCGAGTTTTTTCAGATGATAAATATTCAGATTTAGGCTTACAAGTTTCAACAGATTTGTCTAATTGTGATGTGCTTTTTGGTGTAAAAGAAGTTCCTGTAGAGGCTTTAATTTCTAATAAAAAATATTTTTTCTTTTCGCACACGATTAAAAAACAACCTTTTAATCGGAAACTTTTAGTTGCAATTTTAGAAAAAAACATTGAGTTGTATGATCACGAAACTATTGTAGATGAAAAAAATCGTCGTTTAATTGGTTTTGGTCGATATGCAGGAATTGTTGGTGCTTATAATGGTTTTCGTGCTTTTGGAATAAAATTCGAATTGTTTAATTTGCCAAAAGCAGAGACATTGAATTCTAAGGACGATTTGATTTTTAAATTAAAAAGACAAACTCTTCCTCCAATAAAAATTGTATTAACAGGTCATGGAAAAGTTGGGAATGGTGCTAAAGAAATTCTGTTAGGAATTAAAATAAAAGAAGTATCTGTTGAAAACTTTTTGTCTAAAATTTATTCTGAACCAGTTTTTGTTCAAATTGATGTTTTGGATTACAATAAACGTCTTGACGGAAAAGTTATTGATAACAATGATTTTTATAAAAATCCATCAGAATATATTTCGGATTTTGAACGTTTTACAAAAGTTTCGGATATTTTCATGGCAGGACATTTTCATGCTAATGAATCTCCAAATATTTTAACTCAGGAAATGCTTTTAGCAGCAGACTGTAAAATTAAAGTAGTTGCAGATATTTCGTGCGATGTCAATGGACCAATTGCTTGCACCATCAAAGCATCGACTATCGCAGAGCCAATGTTTGGTTATTTGCCCTCAGAAAATAAAGAAGTTTTGTATACACATCCCGGAGCAATTGTGGTCATGTCAGTTGATAATTTGCCTTGCGAATTACCAAAAGACGCTAGCGAAGGTTTTGGAGAAATGTTTATGGAACATGTTATTCCTGCTTTTTTCAATGATGATAAAGACGGAATTCTTGCAAGAGCAAAAATGACTGAAAACGGTAAACTAACAGAACGTTTTAAATATCTACAAGATTATGTAGATGGAAAATAACAAAATCCCGATTTAATTCGGGATTTTTTTGTCATAATACTAGTATAATTGAATTTGTTTTCTAAATTTGAAATGTTTAAAAACAAATTTAATTACATCTATGATCACAAATCAAACTAAAACTAATTATCCCGCCTTGTTAACCGTTGTCATGGTTTTCTTTTTCTGGGGATTTGTAGCAGCATCAAACGGAATTTTGATTCCATTTTGTAGAACCCATTTTTCGCTGACTAATTTTGAATCACAATTGTTAGGGTCTTCTTTCTTTGGAGCCTATTTCATAGGCTCTGTGCTATTATATCTAGGTTCTTCTTTTTTTAAATATGATTTAGTAAATAAGTTAGGTTACAAAAATACTATTATTTTTGGTTTAGGAATTTCAATTTTGGGAGCGTTATTAATGATTCCAAGTACAAATTCCAATTCATTTACAATGATGCTTTTGTCTTTGTTTATCGTTGCACTAGGTTTTTCGTTACAGCAAACCGCTGCGCAACCTTTTGTGATTTCACTAGGAAGTGATGCTTCTGGCGCAAACAGATTAAATTTTGCAGGCGGAGTCAACTCTCTTGGAACGACCGTTGGACCCATAATTGTGAGTTATTTTCTTTTTGGAAGTTTAACTTCTGGAGTTGAGCCTTCACCATCAAATATCAATACTTTATATTTGATTTTGGCTGGAGTTTTTGGATTTGTAGCCTTAGTTTTTGCCTTTTCAAAATTACCATTAGGACGAAACGATGAAGCATTAGAAAATTCTCCAAAAGCAACGGGTTCAATTCTAGCGATTACTTTAGCCATTTTAGGACTAATTTGCGTTGGACAATTTACAGAACTATCAAAAACAGTTCTTTTAGTTTTATTAATTGTAGTAATTATTGGAATACTAATTTTTTCAAATCAAAAAGCAATTCAATCCAATTCAGGTTGGGGAGCCATGCAGTTTCCCCAATTAGTCTATGGAATGATTGCTATTTTTGTATATGTGGGTGTTGAAGTTACTATTGATAACAATTTTGGATCCCTGCTCAAAACACCAGGATATTTAACACCAAATGGTTTAGCCGAAAGTGAAATATCTAAATACATTTCGCTCTACTGGGGAAGTTTAATGATTGGAAGATGGATTGGAGCAATTAGCGTTTTCAATCTAAACAAAAATAATAAACTAATAGCAACAACAATAGTTCCGTTTGTTGCATTCGCAATCATTATTTATGCCAATTCATTAAAAGGAACTGACATGACCGATTTATATTACTATGCAGTTTGTATCATAATTGCAATTGCAACGTTTATATATGCTAACGAAAAACCAGTAAAAACCATGGTAGCCGTTAGTGCTTTAGCTGTAGTTGCCATGTTAGTAGGAACATTCACAACCGGAATAGTTTCAGTTTATGCCTTTATTTCTGGAGGTTTGTGTTGTTCTGTGATGTGGCCCTGTATTTTTGCTTTAGCCGTTACAGGTTTAGGAAAATATACCTCACAAGGTTCTGCATTTTTGATTATGATGATCCTTGGAGGTGCAATAATACCTCCATTTCAAGGTGCGTTGGGCGATAGTTTAGGAATTCACTTTTCATACATTATTGCAGCCATTTGTTTTGTAATATTAATTGTTTTAACTCTGTTGATGCAAAATGCTTTAAAAAATCAAAATATAGATTTAGATGCTATTGAATCTGAAGTATCGCATTAATGAATTTTAATTTGCTTGTAAGCCAGTTTCAGTTTAAAACTCTGGTTGGATTAACTAGAAGCTCAACTTTAAATTTTAAGTTGGGCTTTTATTTTTTATCAATGATATAAAGTTTATTTTTACATTTTAATCTAAAAAACCAACATGAAAAATTTAATCTTCTTTTTTCTTTTAATTACAACTACAATTTTCTCTCAATCCAATGACGAAAAAATGTTGAAAGACATTTACAATTCGGCATTAACCAATTCAAAATGTTATGCTTGGTTAGATGATTTATCAAATAAAATTGGTTCTCGACTTTCAGGTTCTGTTGGTGCTGAAAAGGCGGTGGTTTACACCAAAGCACAACTAGAAGCATTGGGTTTAGATCGTGTTTTCTTGCAAGAAGTCATGGTTCCAAAATGGGTTCGTGGTGAAAAAGAAATTGCCTATTTTTTTGATAACAAAAAGAAAATTAATATCCCCGTTTGTGCCTTGGGTGGCTCAATAGCCACTCCAAAAGCAGGAATTACTGCCGAAGTAATTGAGGTTAAATCACTAAAAGAACTCGAAAAATTGGGATCAGAAAAATTAAAAGGGAAGATTGTTTTCTTCAATCGACCTATGGATAATTCACAAATCGAGGCTTTCAATGCTTATTCTGGAGCTGGAGATCAACGCAGAATTGGCGCAAAAGAAGCCTCTAAATATGGTGCAGTAGCAACCATTGTTCGATCATTAACACATCGTTTAGACGATTTTCCTCATACAGGTGCTCAAAGTTATGGCGATATTCCAAAGTCACAGTACATTCCGTGTGCAGCAATCAGTACCAATGGGGCCGAATTGCTGAGTAAAACATTAAAGACGAATCCAAATTTAAAGTTTTATCTCAAACAATCCTGCCAACAAATGGATGATGTTTTGAGTTACAATGTAGTCGGAGAAATAAAAGGAAGCACTAATCCTGATAAGATTATGGTCGTTGGTGGACATTTAGACTCTTGGGATCTTGCAGACGGCTCTCATGATGATGGAGCAGGAGTGGTGCAAAGTATGGAGGTTTTGAATATTTTCAAAAACCTAAAGTACAAACCAAAAAACACCATTCGAGTTGTGTTGTTCATGAACGAAGAAAATGGAACTCGTGGCGGAAAAAAATATGCAGATTTATCAGATTCTAATAAAGAAAATCACATTTTTGCTATGGAAAGTGATTCTGGGGGTTTCACACCAAGGGGTTTTTCTTTAGAATGTGATGAGGCAAATTTCAATAAAATTTCGAGTTACAAAACAATTTTTGAGCCCTATTTTATTCATAGTTTCACCAAAGGACATTCAGGATCAGATATCGAGGATTTAAAATCAGCAAAGATTGTAAAAGTGGGTTTGCGACCAGATTCTCAGCGTTATTTTGATTATCATCATGCAGCCAACGACAAATTCGATGCTGTTGACAAACGCGAACTCGAACTTGGAGCCGCTACCATGGCGTCTTTGATTTATTTAGTGGATGTGAATGGGATTTTGGAGTAAATTTTTAAAGTCCTAACAGGTTTTCAAAACCTGTTAGGTATCTTTCTCTATGGTATTACTTTGATATATTTTTCTATTAATTCATCACATAAAACACATTTTTCATTTTTTAATTTTCTAGAATTTTCAATATTGGTAAATGCAATATTTGCTGTATTTTCTTTTTCTTGCAAAATTAAATAAACAGCATATTGTAAATTCAAATCATAGTTTTCATCTTCGTTTTTTATTTGTTTTGAGGCTTGCTCTATATAATATTGAGTTAATGAAAATAAATTATCCATGAATTTTACATGGGCATATAGTCGTAAAATTTCAAAATTAGTGGGATCTAATTGTTTTGCTTTTTCAATCCATTCGTCTGCTTTTGCTAAATTATTTTGATGTAAATAGAATTTAGACATTTCTAAATAATCAACTGGATTTTTAAAGGTTTCTTTTGTTTTTTCTATTTTTTCTAATAAAGTTTTTTCGAAATTTAAGTTGTCTTTTTTGTAGTAATACAAAGTAGTTAACATACCATACATTCCCTCGGTGTTAAAATCTTTTGTCCTTTTTGCATCTGGAAATACCGAAATCGCTATTTTTGCATTTGAAATTGATTTTTCTTCTTGACCAAGCAAAAAATTTAATATACACAAACTTTTGTTTGCAGAAAACGGATTTAATTTTTTTGTTTTGACTAAAGTAGTA
>JANPDC010000026.1:0-3046 GCA_031431275.1 Bacteroidota bacterium | reverse complement strand
ATTTTTATTTGATGGCTTATTACTGTTTATTATCACTTGGATTGTCATCAATAATAAAATTTTTGCGATATACTAATGAATCTTTTTTGTACAAAAGTTTTTCTTGTAATTTGCCATTCTCATTGTAAAGTTTTAATGTATCAGTGAAATAACCGTCTTTGGTTTGTATCTCGAAATATATTTTACCGTTGCTGTGAAATTCTTTCCACAAACCAGTTCCCATTTTGAAAGTGGATTCATAGATTAGTTTACCATCATTGTTAAACCGTCTGTAAATACTGTCACGTAAACCATGTTTAAAATATTCCTCACGCCAAATACCTCCTTTTGCATATACCTTACCACTATTATCAAAATCTGCATTACCACTCAACCATTTTCCTTCTTTATAACCATCAACAATTTTACCATAGCGAATGCCACCTTCTTGAAAATGGTCTTCTGTAAAACTGTCACCTAACCATCTATCTTCATTAGGAAAATCTATATATTTATAATTTTCAACATTATTATCATAAGACCCTTTTGGCGAAGGTGCATATTCTTTCTTGAATAAACTGCAAGAAATAAACATTACAAACACTAATAGAAAACAAATTTTATTTTTCATTTTACTTTTTTTTACCGTTGTTACAATTACATAAAACTTCTACGGAGTTTATTGAGTCATCTCTCATAATGCGTATTTGAGTATTTGTGAAAAATAATCTGGTGTTACGATAATCCATTGTGTTTTTTGTTGTTTTTTGTTTAAAAAACAATTGATTTAAGTTGATTTGTTTTAGTATATCTAAAAGATACTTCTTGAATCTTTTAGATAATTTATAATAATCATCTACTAGAATATGACATACAATTTTAAAATTTTTATAACTACAATCTTCAGATTCTTTCAAATAAATTAATGCATTTGTGTTATCGCGAATCATTTTCTCAGTTTTTTCTTTATCGGATTTTGTATAGTTTATTGTACTTAATTTCTTTTTGTAACTATTATTGAAATTATTAATATAAATTTCAATAGTTTTTTTATCTGAATAGAAATTTTTTAAATTCATGTAATCGTATTCTTTGTTTTTTGCTTTTTCAATTGCTACATTAATACCACCTCTGTAGTTATCATTTTTTGTTCCATCAGGATTTTTTACAGGCAATCCATTACCTAAAATATTTTCTTTTGCACTTTTATACGTTTCTTTTTCTATATTAGTATAAAAGGAATGTGGTAATCCTAACATATGTCCCATTTCGTGACTATAACAGTCACTTTGAGTAATACTATTAGAATACATAAATAACAAATAGTGATTTAATGGATTTGGTCTGCTAAAAGCAACCAAATCGTTATCTGCTTGAAAATCGGCTAATATAATTACTCCACCGTTATAAATTTTGTTTTTTGTTTTTAATTTATTGTTATATTCCTCTATTGTAATATAATCAATTTCTACATCTTCATAACTCAAAACATCTTTTGGAACATCATTTTTTTCAATTATAACTTCTTTTCCATCATCGGTTTGTGTAATAGTTTTTTTCTTTTTTATGAAATTTTCTTTAAACAAACCTTTTGTTTTCCAATCCTCTTTATCAAACGCATAGAAATAATCATCAACATCTGCGTTATCCATTTCGTTGTAGTTTTCAATTTCAACTTCGTAACCTGCTTGGTTGAGCGAGTTTTCGTTGAGATATTCTTTAACTTTACTTTCTTTGAATTTTTTAAATAAGGCTTTTGCTTTCTCGTTTGGGTTGTTGTCGCTACTCACAAGTGCAATGACTCTAAATTTGAGTTTCAAAACCTTGTTTTCCATCATAAATACGCCACCAACATCTAACGAGGGACTGGTGGGATTGTTGTGATAAAAGTTATACCTTTTTTCAGAGCCTTCTTTCAAACATTTTATTTTGAAATCAATTTTTCCCGCTTTTGCAACTTTTATTATACTGGTTTTACCCTCTTTTGTCCCGCCCACAATCTCAAAATCATAGAAATCATCGCCTGTGATTTTTATTTCATCATCCTTTATTTCTCCTTCACGCAAAATAATTTCTGCGGTTAGTGTAATTTCTTGCAAGGGTTTGATGAGTACAAAAGGCATATCAACATATTTGCAAATATTATTGAATTTGTAATTTTTTATAACGGCATTTTTCGCCCCGTCTTCATCAGAACTTTTTTCTACAATATCACCTAAATCATTGTCAGTTGCTCCTTCTTTATAAAAATATTCTACATTGGAGAAATCAACATCTTGTATTTTTTGTATGTCTTTTTTATCGTCTGGACTCACGTCTATCCAGTCAAAACCAAACTCACCATTGTACGGCTCTTTGATTCGAACTTTGACATACATATTGTTTATTTCCATGGGTGGCATTGGTTTTGGCTCATTGAATGAGTGTCCCACATCGCTACTTGATGTTATGATGCCTACTGAATTGTATTCGATATTTTCTCTTGAAAAAATTTTACTATCTCCGCCTGTGGTTTCAATGTATTCTCCGCCAATGTATGAATGATACGACATATTTAAAACATTTTAGTTTTTTCAGCACTGTTGTACTGTACTTCTTTATCTGAATGCTGTTGAGTTACTCCGCTTGTATTGGTTTGTATTTTCTTTTCGGCGGTTACGTTTCGTTCTTTTTCGGTATGTGAATTTTTGCTCCCTTCGATTCGTTCAAAAAAACTACCCATGACTTTCAAAATGCTATTTCCTCCCACAAACAAATTGTGCAGCATTCCAGCCGTTGTGGTTTTGTCAACTCCCGCAGATTCCGTGATGTTTAATGTGGCACTCGAATTGATGCTCTGTCCTGCTGTCATGTTGATACTTCCTCCTGCGCTAATGCTAATGTCATTCGGCGCAATCATTTGTATATTTCCTTTACCGTCAAGTAGCACCGAGTTTCCGCTTGGGTCTTCGGCGAGTAAACTTTTTGAAGCATCGTTCATGACGATTTTGATTCCTGTTCTGGTTTGAGTGACTTTGAAATCGTTATTTGGGGTGGCAAACCCCGAACTTTCATTTCCGTTATACAT
>JANPDC010000025.1:0-6546 GCA_031431275.1 Bacteroidota bacterium | reverse complement strand
GCCATGGATACGCATGACCAACCCACATGCAGGAGGCGGAAAAGGAATGTACTTCATCCCAGAAATCGGAGAAGAAGTACTCATTGGATTTGAAGCAGGCAACGCCGAAAAACCCTACGTAATAGGCGCGATGTACAACGGAACAGAATCCAGTAATTACAGCACCGCAGGTAACGATCAAAAAGTAATACAAACAAGATCAGGAACAAAAATTATCATGAACGACGCCGTTGGAAGCGTGTTTATTGAAGACCCAAGTGGAAACACTTGGCTGATGGATGGAAAAGGAAATATTAGCGTGAAAGCTCCAAAAACAATAGATATGAATGCCACTGATATTTATATCTGTGCAAGCAGAGACATGTATTTAAGTGCTGGAGGAAACCATTTTGGAAGTGTAGGAAAGAATAAAACAACAAGTGTTGGTATGGTTAACCACACGTCTGTTGGTGGGCACAATTTTGTAGATATTATTGGAAATCATATTGAGAATATTGAAGGGAACAAAGAGTCACATACCAAAGAAGAGCGAGTAGAGAATAGTGGTAAAAATTTTGATATGAGTAGCACTGGTAAAATGAGTAAACATTCCGAAGAAGAAATTAAAAATAGAAGTGGGCAACAATCTAAAACACATTAAATATGAGTTATCTATCAATAGTAAAAGGCAATGTAACAAAAACTACTGGCGGGAAACATACTATGTATGCTAAGAATATAACTTCTGATGCAAGCGAAATATCTCAAACTGGAGTTAAGAGAGGAATTTCATTTGATAAAAACCCATCTTTCCCTCAACCAAAACTTATAGCGTCATATGAATTAGGTGCTGATAAAGAACTTGTTGCAGATTTAGCTTATCTATCAATGGATGTAATGTACAGAGATAGAGGCATAAAAACTGGTCAACTTTTTGATAGAACATCGGAGCCAGGAAATAGGTGGTTATTGAGAAAAATATACAAAAGTACACTTTTAGGATTTAGGTGTTTTGTTTTTAGAACGCATATAGAAGGAAACGAAGTTCATGCAGTTGTGTTTATGGGAACAAGACCAAATAATGTTTATTCGTTAACAAGTAACATAACTCAAGGAGCTCGAATAGACTCTCAAGTTATTAAAGCAGAATCAATTGGGGTAGAATATAGAAACAAAAATAATGTTATTTTTGTAGGTCATTCAAAAGGTGGTAGAGAGGCAGCTTTCGCTGCAAGAGCACATGGTTATGCAACGGTATATAGTTTTAATACTTCAATAGCATATTTAGATGACCCAAGCGCATATGGTGGAGTTGATAAATATAGAAATAGAGGTGGAAAGATGTTTCATTTGACTACACCTGGTGAGATGTTAGAGTCCAATGGATTAAATGGACATAATGGAGGTTTTTTGCCACTTTATATGTATGGTGACGATGTTAGATGGGTAGACGAGAGAGTTACAAAGGGAAGACATGCTGGCAGAATAATTAGAAGAGGTTGGTATCACTCTAATGGTTCAGGAACTGACCAGGTAGGTCGCCACAGTGATTATAATTTAATGAAAAAAGGAATTTACAATAGTTTTGATGGAATTGCTAGAAGAGAATAATAAAACCAAAATGAATTATAACAGAATATTAGATAAGATATTTTGATGATCTCTGTTATGGTATTTTTATTAAAAATCAAACAATTATTTAAAAGTTGTGAAGAAAAAAAATTCTAAAAACGAAAATCTGAAAATGGAATCAAAGAATTTTATTTGCCTTATGAAAATTTGGCATCTTTTTTATTTAATTACTAATAAAGTTTGTAATAAAGGGAAATCATAACATATTCAATAGTGAGTAGAACATTTTTTATAATCTTCTTTTTCATCTTGACATCATGTAAAAATAATGAGGCAAATAATTTGAAATTGACTAAAAACAAAATTATTGAAAAATTTGATATTGAAAGGTTTAAAAATTATCCAAGTGTAGTTTCTGAAGAGGAAGAAAAAAATCTAACTCCAACGAAAGATACTTTGACTGACGGTACAATTATATCTTATTCGTGGTGGGATGATGAAAATAAAAAATATTATTCAAAAAAAATAGTTTATCCAGTCCCAACTTTATTGGCAAAAACATTTACATACTATGAAAATGGTACAATTAAACAGGAACAGGAAAATTTTATTGGGGAATTTTTTGAAAATATTGGAATCACAAAATATTATGACGAAAAAGGTTATTTAACAAAGACCGTTGATGAAAACATCAAATATAAAGATGTAAAAATAAAACTTCAAAATTTATTTGAAATTTTAAAAAAAGAACCTTTGCTTGATAAACTCTCGGATGAAGAAAAAGAACATTTTAATACTATTTTTAGTTTTGGAAAAGATTCAAAAAAAATTGTTTTAGAAGATATTTATAAATTTTTAAAGAGAGACAAAATTTTAAATCCTTATGTAATCGATACGTCCGTTTTGGATACCGAAGATCGTTTTCGTTTACAAATTTCTTTTGATAACGACAAAAAAAATTGGAATGTAATTAAAGAATTGTATCCTTTTGGACAAATTTGGCTCAATGTTGATGCCAATACTGGTAAAGTTTCTAATAAAGAATACCAGCGAGAAACTCGTCATTAACACAATATATTTATGGATAAAACAATTTTCTATAATCTTTTTTTTCATGTTTTTATCATGCAAAAACAAGGATAGCCATAATCTGAAATTGACTAAAAATATAATCGCTGAAAAATTTGATTTTGAGGTTTATAAAAATTCAGAATATGGAAATCGAGTTTTTGTAAAAAAAGACGGAACTAAGATAACGATGATAGATTTCGATAAAGAAAATGGAGGTGTTCAAAATGAGATCCCAGCAAAACCAAAATTTTATACAATATACAAAGAATTCTACCCAAACGGAAATTTAAAGAAAAAAGAGAGTTTCTTAGGTCGTTTTGTAAAAGTTGGTGTTTCAGAATATTTTAACGAAGATGGCTCTAACCACAAAACAATAAATGAAGATGAAAATTTTGAGGCAATCAAACCAAACGACATTTTAAATTTTTTAGAGAAAAAAGGATATATAGTCTTAAAAACAGGTGAAGGTAGAGAAAATAAAGACGGTAGTCCAAAATTTGAATTAAACTATGAAAAACTAGAACAAGGGTTATTGTCAGATAGCAATAAAAAGTCCATTTGGCACATTACAATTTCGCAAGGAAGAGGTATAACACCAAAAGATTTAGAAGGAGTAAATGTAATGGGTGAGCCAAGTAAATGGTTTCCAACAACTTAAGATATCGATGGGCAAACTGGTAAAGTCATAATGGAATCTAAATAAATATTGAAGATTTTAATAAAAACTCACTTTAAAGCATTTATTTAATTTCCCATATGAAACATCTCTTTTTAATAACCATATTATTTATAACCCTAAATTTATATAGTCAAAATCAAATAATTGGTAAAACATACAAATCACAAGTTAGTGCAAGTTGTAAGGAATTTGATAATGGCGGTGGTTGTATGAGTTACACCTATTGTACTTTACATTTCTTAAAACAAATAGTTTGGGTTTCCTATCAATATGAATCTTTGTGTAGTGTTCAAAGTGAGGACTCAAGTAATAAAACGAATGAAAAATTAAAAACAAAATATTTCTATAAAATAAAGAATAACATAATAAGCACAAAAGGTTTTGATACTTATGGCAAATTAACACTTGTTGGAAAAAAACTCATTGGCAAAAAAGAAATAAATTACAAAGAATACATAAATTTAGAATTTGAACAACAATAAATTGATTTAGTAACGAAATAACTGTAAATTTCAAGAAATTGATAAAAAAGAAGTACTACTCGAAAAAGAAATGCCATCAAGTTTTTAAATTGGACAAAATTAATGACAGAAATAACGAGAAGTAACTTTTAAACCAAATCTTAATTTTTTTAAAGATTTTATTAAAATACAAAATATTGGTGATACTAATCATAAATTAATAAAGTTAGAACTAATAAGTATTTTTTATTAGTTTTATTTATATATTGCTGGAACATAAATATAATTTTATAAAATTTATCTACTTCCAAAACGAATCTAAAAACATGTCGCATTTTCAAAGTTATTTTGTCGAAAAAAACGAAACTTTATTTTCGATTTCCTGCAGGTTGCACATCAATGATCCACAAGAACTAAAACAGTTTCATAACTCACATTGTGAACTCAATAAAATCATAAAAGATGAGGTAGTTGAAAATCAGATATTACTCATTCCATATTCAAACCATGAACTAAGAAAAATAGAGAACTACAAAGGCGACTATCAAAATTTTTTTAGAAATCAAAAAAATTCCATTGATTTTGCAAATCAATTGTTTGTATACAATCCTTCAAAAACGTCAATAAATTATGTAGTTAAAACACAAGTCATTGATCGTTTTCAAGAAGAAGATCAGTATTTTGAATGTGAATTTTCAATAAGAAAAATTTCCGAATCAAAAGGAAAATCTATCATTGAAATAATCCAAAAAAACGTTGTAGTCAATAACAAAGAACTTGAAACTAAAATTGAGATTTTGGCAAAAAAATGTTCAGATTGTTTGTATCCATTGCAAATTAGCGTAAATCAAAATGGAGAATTCGAATCCATAAACAATTTCGAAGATCTAAAAAAAAAATGGGAAGGAACTAAACTCGACCTACAAGAAGATTTTAAAGATTTTGTTTTTGCAGCCTACATCAAAAAAATGGATTACCAAATGCGTAATGAAGAAACGGTAACCAAAAGTCTAAAAAATAATATTTTCATGCAACTTTTGTTTTTTCCATTATATAACATCAAATATACTAACGAACTAAATCAATATCAGCAAGTTGCAATAGGGCTAGTCAACGGAAGTCCAGGAATAGAATTCGAAATAGAAAATACAATAAAAAAAGAACTTGCCAATGTTGGAGAAATTAAAATTTTGCAAAACGGAAAATCAATTGACAAAAGAACTTTAGAAGATGTACTGTCAAAAGCAGAAGTTATTGAAGCCAGCACAAATATGAAAAAACCTATACAAGTAAGTTATTTCGGAGCATTTGATTTAGAAAAAAATACAAAATTAATCTCAAAATACAGAGGAGAATTTATTTTGTTTTTTGCTGATAACAAAGAAATTACAAAAATTAATATCGAAAGAAAGCAGTAATAATTTTTTTTTATGTAGATTTGAAATATAAACTTTTGTCTATAAAAACACAGATTATGAGTACCTATTTAATTAAAAAAGGAGACACTTTTGAATCCATTTCAGAAAGTATTAATTTGACAGATCCTGATAATATTAGGGATCATCACAATGCAAATTCTGAGCAAAAAGACGTAGTTGGATTCGAGCCCAAAGAGGGTAAAACAGTCGAACTACCTCCAGAAGAAAAAGTGGCAACTTATAATCAAGAGAGTTCAAAAAAAGAGCAACAGCAAAAAAATAAAAAAGCAGAACAAAAAGAAAAAGAAGAACAAAAACCCGAGAAAAGTGAGCACGATTCTAAACATTTTGTGATTCAAAAAGGGAAAGCGTGCTGCGACAAAGGAGATAAATTTCCGAATTTTAAAGTCACAAGTCATGATTTACATTACTGGAATAGCAAAACAGGAGATGCTGACAACATTGCCGTAACCGATGCAGACGTAATGTTTAATCCACCTGGGCCGTCTTTTGGGCAATGCAAACTAAAACCAACATCAGGAGGATATTTGCCTTGTGCTTTTGCACCAGCAGGAAAATGGACAAAAACCTACAAAAAAACCAAAGTAATGGGTAACGCATGTTTAACAGAACTCTCTGAACTCATGTGTGCCACAGGTGGAAAAATAACTGTAAAAAAACATGGACAAGAAAGCGAATCTTCCACCTCAAATTCAAAAGAAAAACCCAGTAAAAAAATTAATCCATTAGTAGATATGGAAGAATTTCAAGAAGAAATCAATAACGAACCTCTTTATAATTAATTTCTAATCCAAACAAGATGTCAAAAAAAGGAATTGCAAGCATAGGAGGAAATCCAAATCCAGTTATCGGAACACCAGAGGTTTATTATGCTAAAACAATGTACGCAGGTACTGTTTTGCCAGAATCTGATTATGGCAAGATTAAATGGGCCTTGTTTAAAAAAGTCAATGGAGAATGGATTGGCGCAAGCGTTGATAACAAAACAGGGTTCAGTGTAACTTATAATTTCAATGAGAGTGCATTAAACAAAGAACTTTTATTAGAAGCCTATGTTACAAGTCCAGAAATGAAAGTTACGCCAGGAATGCTCATCAAACCAAAACAAGCACAACAACCAAGTTTTACAAAGCTCGAGGTTCTTGATTCAGAAGGGAATCCTGTAAAAGCAGCACTATCCTATGGACAAACGATTGTTGCAAAAGCCACCTGTGCAGGAATGGAAGGACAATCCGTGACCTTTCAACTTTGGGAAGATGACATGAAAGGTGAAGGACACAACAAAGCAAACGAAGTAAATAGGTGTGAACTACTTACTCAGATTGTAAAAAAAGGAAATGCAAGT
>JANPDC010000024.1:0-11476 GCA_031431275.1 Bacteroidota bacterium | reverse complement strand
TGTGAATCCGTTTGTGTCTGTCCAACCTGTGTTTGAGGTCGAAACCTGAATTCTAAAGGAGTTGGCATTTACAGGAGTTGTGTATGTAAATGTAATTGGTAAACCAACATTTGTTGCACCAGATGCTGGTGAAACGCTAACAGGAGTATTATTTACTGTTCCATTATTTAATAACATATTCATCCAAGTTGCCCATGGAATAGTAAATGGGCAATCAGTGCTAGTGTTAGGCATTTCTTTATGGCCTCTAATTCCTGGTAGAGAGCGTGTTTTGGAAATATTATATTGATTACAAAAATATCTTGCTAAATTTGTTGAAGCTGTTAATAGGTTAGTATTATTCCAACTATCAGGAGTTGATGAAGTTACTTCATGCTCTGTTCCAATTGATCTGTGATTGTTATTTGGGGCTCCAACTGCACCACAATGAAAAGCATTACTAGCTACTTTTACCATTTGATATACTTGTCCATTTAATCCTACTACAAAGTGAGCACTTGATGGAGCATTTGGTCTACATTGTCTAAAAAAAGAAATTGTAGTAGCCACTGTTCCTACTGCTATGTAATGATTTACATAGGTATCAATTGGCACACCATTTCTTACTCCAAAGTTACAATCTGTGAATGAGGAAACTGCTCCAGGATAATCCACAGTACCCGCCACGGCTCCTTTAGAAAGAGCATCTGAATTTTCTTGCGCAATTTTTGAATGGTATGCGGTAATTAAACTAGAAATTTTAGCATTATTTAATGGTGAAATAATAGCATTTTCTTTCCAAAGTGTGATTGTACTTCTACCATTATTCATTACTTCGAAATAACTAATAGCCTGTATTTCTTTTGTTTCGTTGTCAATCATACCTGAAAACTCTTTTACGGCATCAAACCAATCGAATTCATTTTTTGATAGTTTATTTTTTCCTGCATAAAATGATAATAATGCTGCTGCGCCTCTTATGTGATCTTTGGGGTTTTGTTTTAAATCATCAATTTTGATTCCAGTTAAATCAGATGCTTGTTTGGCTGTATTTACGGTCTCATTTTCAACTAATCCCATTATACCAAATGTTCCATAACTTGAAACTCCAAACATGGCATAATTGTTATAGGTTTTTGCAATCGCATCTAAAATTGTAAAAGGTACATTAAATTCTACCGATGCTTCTTTTAAATAATTTCGAATGGTTTCAACATTTGGATGAGGTGCATTTGCGACTTTTAAAGTTTGAAGCGTTTCAGGTTGTAATTGCTTTAAACTCTTACTTCCAGTTAAAACTTCTGTGAAGTTTCCTTGAAGGAAAACATCTCCGTTTTGCTTTACTTCTTTTTTTATTGGTAATTGAGTTAATCTAGAGTAACTCTTTTCATCTTGTGCAAAAATTGCGGTATAAAAGAGTAAAAAAATCATTGCTAATTTAAAATTTTTCATAATAATTTTAGTTTGGTTGAAATGCTAAAATAGTTATTTAGTCGATTTTCAATGCGAATTTTTTGAAATAGTTATTATAAATTATCAACAATTTAAAAAATTAGCATAAATTGTGGTAAAACCATAATTATAGAATTCGTAATAGATTTGTTTTTTGCATTTAGGATAATGAAAAAATCAAGACAATTATTATTTGATAATCAAATCGTATTTATGTAGTAATCCTTTGACTTCTTTTAATGAAAAAATGGCTTTCTTTAATTTAGTTTGTGAGGGATCAATAGTATAATTGTAACTTGTTTTGAAGTTGGCTTTGTTTGCAATTGCTTTGCTAAATTCACCTCGATATAAATCACAATTATCGAAAACAACTTCTGTTAAATCTGTTTTCATGAAGTCAACGGCAATTAAACTGCAATCCAAAAATGTAGTACCTTTTAATTTCAAAGTATAAAATTTTGAAAAATCAAGAATACATTCGTTGAAAGTTACGGAAAATATAAATTTGTCGCACATGGCAAAATTGACCTCTCTAATTTTACAATTATTGAAAATTGCGTTTCGAAATGCAACATTTCCAATTTTTGTTTGATCTAAAAAGCAATTATTGAAGGTACAATCTGTAAATGAAACACCAATAAATAGACATTCAGAAAGATTACATTCGTTGAAAGTACAACCTTCAAATTCTTTTATATGGAAAAATTTTTCTTCAAAAATTTTATTACTATATTCAATATCAACGAAATATTCTTGCATTTGTGAATAAAAGGATTAGTATAAAAACAAAAACGCAATTATCGAAAACTTTGATAATTGCGTTTTATTTGTGACCGCGGCTGGATTGACTTGGTCCATCCACCAAAGCTCCGCTTTGAAAATAAAAAAAAGAAATTTTTTAAAGTTCACTTTAAAATTTTCCTTTTTTTATTTATTTGTGACCGCGGCTGGATTCAAACCAGCAACCTCTTGAGCCGTAATCAAGTGCGCTATTCAGTTGCGCCACGTGGCCTATTTTTGTGAGTGCAAATATAGTAATAAAATTGATATTTGCAAATAGAAAAACTATTTTTTTGAATTTATTTTTCTAAAGATTTCATGGTAATTAGTGCTCGGTAGCCAATGATTGCTAATTGCCATTTTTTGGCTTTTGCCAAATCCAATCTTTGTTTGGTGAAACTTGGTAAAAGCATTTTATTGATTTTTGCTACTATTTTGTACATTGAAATTTTTTGTAAAAATAGAAAAGACTACTCAATTGAATAGTCTTTTCTGAAAATAATATAAATTATTTTGATTTTCTTTCAGCTTCAAGTTTTGCTTCTTTAACCATTTTTCTATGCATTATGTCATTTTCATACTTTTCTTTCTCAGCATTATTTTTTGCTATCATTGCTTCTGCTTTTGATTTCTCAGCATTACTTTTTGCTATTGTTGCTTCTTTAAGTGCAAATAGTGCCTGTTTTCTCGCTTCATACGCCATTTGTTTTGCCTTTTCTAGTTCTGGTTTGGATTCTTCAATTTGTTTTCGAACAATTTCAATTTCTTCTTTGTGTTCTTCAACATATTTTTGCGCTTTCTCGATTTCAGGCTTTGCTTTTTCAACTTCTTTCATTGCATTTTCAATTTCAGATTGATGTTCTGCCATATATTTTTGGGCTTTCTCAATTTGAACTTTCGATTTCTGAATGTCCCTTTTTGCTCGATCCATTTCTTTTGTACTCGGTTTTCTTGGAGGAAGTGGCGGAGTAGGAGGAGTCGGAGGCGGTGAAACCGCAGTTGGTGGAGTTGGCGGTTTTGGAATTGTTGCATCAGAACCATTTCCTTCATGGAAACCAATTTCGATTTTGCCTTTTAAATCTCTAGAATACACAAACAAAAAAGGCTCAATTGGTTCATCGCTATTGACATCATAAGTATTGTTTGAACCTTTATTATCATTTGCAGTGAAAGATATGGCAGTAATTTCACCACTTGAATTTCGTTTTATATTTTTTAGAATTAAATCAATATTTTTGGCTCTTTTTAAATTCTCACATTCTTTTTTGATTTCTTCATCAGTATCATTTTTGTTAAAAGTGAGTTCATAAATTTCTTTTGTTGATTCAGAAACCATTTGCCCATCTTTTAGTTTTACTAATTTCTCTTGTGCGACAACCTTTACTTGAAATATGGCAATAAATACTACTAATACAGGAATTACAAGTGCGTATTTCCATGAATTCGACTTTTTTGATTGATTTTTGTTTAACATAACAATTCGTTTTTTGATTAATGATTGATAAAAATTATTGGTAATCGACAAGTAGTTTTGATCAGTAACTACTCTCAAAAGCGTCATTTGATACGCTTTTTTATCTTCTATGTTTTCTGTTGCCTTTTGGTCAGCAATGTATTCGAGGTTTTGTAAAATGGCTTTTTTGTACCACCAAACAAATGGATTAAACCAAAAAATAGCGCAAAATATTTTAGAAGTTAAAACATCAGCAGAATGTTTCTCAATGCTATGTACTTTTTCATGGTTCAAGATACTTTCGAGTTCTATTTTTGAATATAAATCAGAATTGAAAACAATGTATTTGAAAAACGAAAATGGACTAATATTTTCTTTTACATCAACAAATGCAAACGGTTTGTTGAGTTGAATTCGTTTTTTGTTAATTAATTGAAACAAAGAATATAAATTACTAATAATTAGTAATAAAAATACAAAACTAACAATTGAATATACTGTTAAAACGATTAAATTCCAATCAACTATTTCTCTTGAAACCAAATTTTCACTTTCTTGATAAACTTTGTTTCCTATAGAATTCGATGATTTTTCTATCAAAATAATTTTCTGAACAAAAAACAAAGGCAAAAGAACGGAAGTAAATAATCCTGATAACAAAAACCATCGGTTGCTATTGAAAAATGTTTCTTTTTGAACTAAAAAATAGTAGGCCAAATAAAAAACAGCAATTAATCCATTGACTTTTAATAAATAAATAAAAATGGTTTCCATATTAACTTTATTTTCTTTTTTCAATAATGTCTAAAATTTCTCTCAGTTCTTCTGCTGAAATTTTTTGTTCTTCAGCAAAAAATGAAACCATGTTTTTATATGAATTGTCAAAATAAGTTTCGATTGCAGTATTCATAAAACGTTTTCTATAATCTTCCATTTTTACGACAGGAAAATATTGATGCGTGTTTCCATAAGCATTATAACTCACAAATCCTTTTTCTTCTAAATTTCTAATTATGGTTGAAAGGGTATTATAATGTGGTTGATCTTCAGTTATTTCTGCCAAAACTTCTTTTACAAACGCTTTTTCAAGTCGCCATAAAATTTGCATGATTTCTTCTTCTTTATTTGTTAACTTTAGCATGATGATTTATTTCTTAAACAAACATACAACTATATTTTTAGTTACAAAACTATTTTTGTAGTTATTTAACTATTTTTTAAGTTTTGGCATAAAAAAACCGCTAAAATTAGCGGTTGATGTATTTAGAAATGATACTAAATCTTTTGAGTCTTCATTTCAGATTTGGCTTTTTGTAGTTCTTTTTTGGCTTCTTCCATTTCCTTTTTAGCCTTTATCATTTCTTC
The DNA here is from genome assembly GCA_031431275.1 of Bacteroidota bacterium. GTDB lineage: Bacteria > Bacteroidota > Bacteroidia > Flavobacteriales > Flavobacteriaceae > Flavobacterium. The sequence continues at coordinate 6,447 of JANPDC010000024.1, read as the reverse complement.
TTTAACTTCTTTCATTTCTTTTTTCAAATCTTCTTTTTCAGATTTTGAAGGTTTTGTAATTTTTGGACTAACTTCATTTTCCGATGAATTTGGCATCATTTTCTGGATTTGACTTTGCATTTTTTCCATTTGCTCACGAAGGTTATTCATGTCTAAGTCGTCACCATTCAAATTGAAACTGAAATTTTTCATACCATTTTGGTCATTTGAATTGAATTTATTTTCGTTTTGTATTTTCTCAATTTCTTCTTTAGAATAATCGCCTTCACCTTCAATTACTTTTCCATCTTCAATAACTAATGGTTTTCTGCCATCTTTTTGAATAATGATCTTCGATTTTTTGTTGATTCTTTGTTGATTTTCATCATTCAAATCAAAACTAAAATTTTTATTGTTTCCTAGAGTATCAATTTTTATTCTATTAGAGAATTGCTTTTGCAAATCATTAAAATCAAAATTCTGAAAAGTCATTCTGTTATTCATAGAATTAGTGTCTGGATTACCAAAACCAATTTCGCCATTGTTTTTATAAAATTTTATTTCAGGAATCGCATTTTTGTTTTTGTATTCTTGACTTCCAGAATTCCCTTCCTTGTCAATATACTCAATTTTTAAATTGGTGATTTCGTTTTTTGAATTGCGTTTTACATTCGAGTATTTGATCGTCACTCCGTTATTTTCGCTTAATGCTTTAATATCGTCTTTCATTTCCTGCTCTGGCGTATTTTTGTTCCAAGTCATGACAACAGAATTGTCTTGGATTTTTTGATTGAAATTCTGAGCAAAAATGCTAGTTTGAAAAGCAGAAACTAACATTATAAAAGATACAATTGATTTAATCACAAATTTGTTATTGTTTTTTTCATGTTCGTGAACTTTCAGTTTCATTTTTATTTATTTAAAAAGATTAATAATTATTTCAAAAATATGTAAAACTTGAATTCTAAAAAGTTTAGGAATTGTTAATTAACGAATTTCTAACAAAAATCAATTTCAAAAATCAACTTCAAAAATCAATTTCAAAAATCAACTTCAAAAATCAACTTCAAAAATCAACTTCAAAAATCAATTTCAAAAATCAACTTCAAAAATTAACTTCAAAAATCAATTTCAAAAATCAATTTCAAAAATCAATTTCAAAAATCAATTTCAAAAATTAACTTCAAAAATCAACTTCAAAAATTAACTTCAAAAGTTAAGATTTTTTAGATTATAACTTTGATTTTTGAAGTTGATTTTTGAAATTGACATTTGATTTTTGAATATTTTCTTTTTCCACTAATTTCACAACCCAAACAATCAGTCCAACACTAACCACTCCAAGAATTGTCATAATCAACCAATTGAGTTGATAGCCATATTGTGCCACAAAATCCATTCCAGATTTAGAACTCATAATATGTGCGCAGCTAAAACTCATTGTGAAAATTGCCATATATCTGCCCTCATGACCTTTCGGCGCTCGAGAAATCGCAAACGAATTCGAAAACGGAAATACAAACATTTCGCCAATTGTCATAAAAACCATCATAACAATCAAAATTCCTGACCAATTATTAATCATTAAAAGTCCAATACTAATGGTCATAAAAAGCAAACCCCAACCGCAAACTTTGAGTTTACTGATTTTTTTACGCTCAATATAACTCACAAAAGGCATTTCGAGAAAGAAAATCATCAAACCATTTAACGTAATCAGCAAACCAGTTTGAAATTCGGTTAAGTTAAATTGATAATGATGGTACAATGGAATTGTAGTAAATAATTGAAAAAACAACACGCCCGAAATAAAACAAGCCAATAAAAATATCCAAAAAGGTTTGTCACGAAAAACCGAATTTACTTCGGCATTTGTTACAGTTTCAATTTCAGGATCAATAAATTTTTTCTTTTCTTTGACCAAAAGCCCAAATATTACAATAGAAATGATACAGGTCAAACCATCAATCCAAAAAAGTCCGCCGTAGCCGACAGACATAATAACCAATCCGCCGAGTGCTGGACCAGCCGAAAATCCTAGGTTTATTGCCAATCGCACCAAAGTCAGGGCACGAGTTCTATTTTCGGGTTTTGCATAAGCACCAATCGCAACAAACATTGCTGGTCGAAACATATCGGCAATTGCCATCAAAACAAACAGTCCAAAAACTAATCCCCAAAACGAAGTAATAAATTGCAACAAAACCAATACAATACCACTCACAAAAAGGCTAAAAAGCATGATTTTATAAAACCCAATTTTATCGGATAATTTGCCACCCAGCCAAGATCCACAAACGGAACCAACACCAAATCCAACCATTATCCAGCCTACATCATGCAAATTAAAATGCAAATTTTCATTCAAATATTTCGAAAGAAATGGCACAACCATAACTCCAGCACGATTAATGAAGGTTACAATTGTCAAAATCCAGATTTCTCTAGAAAAGCCTCGAAAATTATTAAGATATTTTTGAAAACCAGTTTTAAACATAAATTTTATAAAACGCAAATTTACTAAAGTTCGATAGTTATTTTTTAAATTAAGCAAACTTATAAGAATAAATATTTCTTCAAATTTTTATTTATTTTATTATATTTGCAAAAATTTAAAAATGTAATTATGAATAATTTAAGTAAAGTTTTAATATTAAGTACAATTATTACTTTTTTTTCGTGTAGCAAAAGTAGTGATTCAGATGTAACTAATACTCCTGCAATAGTTGGTAACGATGGTACAATTGGTTTTGAAAATACAACACCTGTTTCAATTGCTGACGGTGTTTACAATCAAAGTACAAATATAGACACTCCAAGTGAAACTATTTCTACAATAAATGTAGCTAGAACAGGGACGATTTCAGATAAAAATAAATTTGTTTTGGAAATGAATATTGCTCATCCAAGACAAAATCAAATATCTGTTAAACTCATAGCTCCAGATAATACTGAATACTTTTTTATTGAAAGAGCGGGATTTGTAGCAAAGTATATTGGAGCCAATAAACTTCGCTTTAGTGCTGCATTTACAAACTCATTGCCTGGTGATAATGTAGATTTTCCTGCTGGAAATTATAAAGAATCTAACGTTAGTGGAGTTGTTACAAATCCATTACCACCAATTTTCTCTACAATTCAAGGAAAAAATATTCAAGGTATATGGAAACTAAAAATTATAGATGCTGAAGGTGGTAGTACTGGATCGCTTCTATCTTGGAAATTAATTTTCGGATAATTTCTTTAAATTTTCAATAAAATAAGGTTTGACTATAGTTAGTTGAGCCTTTTTCTTTTATAAAAATTACTTTTGCTAAATGAAATTCATCAATCTTCATACGCACAAATTTTCAAATCAAGAAAATATTCTTGAAATTGTAAATCAATATGCTGAAGAATTCAATAATTTGATTTCAAAATATTCTATTGGCATTCATCCTTGGCATATTCATGAAAATAATTTAAAGTCTGAATTAGAAATTATTAACGGAATATTAAAAAATGAAAACTGTCTTGCACTTGGCGAATGCGGTTTAGACAAACGAATAGAAATTCCGTTTGATTTCCAAGTTGAAGTTTTTGAAAAACAAGTTGCATTAGCCATAAAATATAAAAAACCATTAATTTTGCATTGCGTAGGTTCTTTTCAAGAAATTATTCAAACAAAAAAAAGATTAAAAATCGAAGTTCCAATGATTATTCATGGATTTTCAAAAAATATCCAAATTGCAAAACAACTTTTGGATAATGGATTTTATTTATCATTTGGAAAGTATTTGATTCAAAATCCGGATTTAGAAACTGTTTTTAAACAAGTTCCGAATGACAGATTTTTTCTAGAAACTGATTCCTCAGATTACAAAATAGAAGAAGTTTACGCACTAGCATCAAAATATAAAAACATAGATATTGAAAATTTAAAAGAAATTGTAAATAAAAATTTCAAAAAAGTTTTTAATCCTCAATCTCAAATCCTAATTTCTAAATAAAAAATGAAAGTAGTTTTAATAACAGGTGCATCATCTGGAATTGGTAAGTCAATAGGAGAATTTTTAACAGATAAAGGTTTCAAAGTTTATGGAACCAGCAGAAATCCAGAGAACTATTTGGATTCTAAATTCGAATTATTAGCCTTAGATGTTCGAAATCCAATATCAATTAAAGTTACAATTGATTACATTATTCAAAAATCAAATAGAATAGATGTAGTTGTCAACAATGCTGGTGTAGGAATTACAGGTCCTTTGGAAGAAATTCCGATGTTAGAAATCAAAAATAATTTTGAGACTAATTTTTTTGGACCCATCGAAGTCATGAAAGCAGTTTTACCACAAATGCGTTCTCAAAAATCGGGTTTAATAATCAACATTACATCAATTGCGGGTTACATGGGTTTGCCTTTCAGAAGTATTTATTCGGCATCAAAAGGGGCTTTAGAACTAATTTCTGAAAGTTTAAACATGGAAGTTAAGCCATTTGGAATAAATATTACAAATGTTGCACCAGGTGATTTCGCAACTAATATTGCTTCTGGAAGATTTCATGCTCCAATTATCAAAGGTTCTGATTATGAAAAAATCTATGAAAATAATCTTGCTACAATGAACGAACATGTTAATTCTGGTGGAAATCCTTTAGAAATGGCTCAAGCAATTTATAAAATTATTCAAGTTTCAAATCCAAAAATTCATTACAAAGTGGGATCTTTTATGCAAAAATTTTCTGTTGTTTTGAAACGAATTTTACCAGACAAAAAGTATGAAAAAATGTTGATGAATCATTATAAATTATGATATATAGTTGTATTTTTGCAAAAATATAAATAAAAACTATGAAGAAATTTTTACTAATTATTGTTTTATTCCAATTTTCAATTATAAATTCTCAAACTATACCAAGACAAAGGTCAAATTCAAGTAAATTTTACATTTCAACAAGTGTTGGGGCAGCTTTTAGAATCGGTGAAACTCCCAGTGGATTAAATAGTGTTCTGAAAGATTATTTATCAGATTTAAAAAGTGGTAGTAGTTTCAATTTAGGATTTTATTTTAGAGCTTCAGAGAATGCAGGTTTAGGTTTAAAATATAATGTTTTTAGTTCAAAAGCATCATTATCTAACGTTGGTTATAAAGAACCAAACGGAGTTGAAGGTTTTGGAACAATTTCTGATGATATTACAATTCGTTTTTATGGTGCTTCCTATACTATGGATAATAATAATTCAAATACTAAACACGAGGGAAACTTAGAAATATCATTAGGTTATATTACTTTCTCTGATTTTACACAATTTACAAATAAATATGAAATAACAGGAGGAAACCTAGGGTTAACTGCTTCATTCGGATATAAATATAAATTTTCAAAATTTTTTTCAATAGGACCACAATTAAATTTCATTACTGGTACACTTCGTGAATATAAGATTACTGGACCAAATGGATACAATAATAAAGTTAGTTTAAAAAAAGAAAACTACGAAAGTCTTACAAGAATTGATTTATCTCTTGAAGCAACATTTAGATTTTAAACAAATACAATTTAAAAATATGAAATTTTTTATCGACACAGCAAATCTTGCACAAATCAAAGAGGCACAAGCCCTTGGAGTTCTTGATGGAGTTACTACAAATCCGTCTTTGATGGCAAAAGAAGGAATCACAGGCAAAAACAATATTTTGAAACATTATGTTGACATTTGTAATCTTGTTGATGGAGATGTTAGTGCAGAAGTAAATGCATTAGATTATGATGGAATGATTAAAGAGGGTGAAGAATTAGCAGATTTGCATGAGCAAATTGTAGTGAAATTACCCATGACAAAAGAAGGAGTAATGGCTGCAAAATATTTTTCTGATAGAGAAATAAAAACAAATGTAACTCTTGTTTTTTCTGCTGGTCAAGCACTTTTGGCAGCAAAAGCAGGAGCAACCTATGTTTCACCTTTTATTGGTCGGTTAGATGATGTTTCAACAGATGGATTAGCACTAATTGAAGAAATTAGATTAATATTTGATAATTATGGTTATGAAACTCAAATTCTTGCTGCATCAGTTCGTCATACCATGCACATTGTAAACTGTGCAAAAATTGGTGCTGATGTAATGACTGGTCCACTTTCTGCAATTTATGGTTTGTTAAAGCACCCTTTAACGGATATTGGTTTAGCACAATTTGTTGCCGATTTTGAAAAAGGTAATAAATAACAATTTTTACGACAAATTTCACTAATTTTTACAAATATATTTGTGAAAATTAGTGAAACTTGTATTTTATTATTTTACAAATAAGATTTATTCAAATATTAATTTGCAATAGACCTAACAGGTTTTAAAAACCTGTTAGGTCTTGTAATTGAGTCATATTTTCAATTTTAGAGATTAACAAATAAAAATTATTTATGAAACATTCAGGATAGGATTTCCTCTGGCGCTGAATGGAGTAGCATTTTCCATGATATATGTTTTT
>JANPDC010000023.1:0-10660 GCA_031431275.1 Bacteroidota bacterium | reverse complement strand
TCATAACTCAATTAATCTAGGTAGTGGAAGTTTTGCTGGAAATACTCTTGGTACACTGTCTTCAGCATTGTATATTGCAGCAGGAGTTACTGGACTGGATATTAGAAACAATGTGTTTACAACCAACTTGGTAAACAGTGCCTTAGCAACTGCTAAAACCTACGCTATTTATTCAGATGCTCCAATTACTGCTTTTACTACAATAAATAATAATGATTATGCTACAATTGGTACACAAGGTATTTTAGGTTTTATAACTTCTGCTAGACCTGCTTTGGTAGATATTCAGACTGGTTTTGGTGGTAATACGGCTTCTGTTAATATTACTCCTGTATTTGTATCAGTTTCTGACCTTCACATGGACTCAGTTAATAATTCAACTTTAGATAATCTTGGTACTTCAATTGCATCAGTTACAATTGACATCGATGGTGATACAAGAAGTACTTCTACTCCAGATATGGGTGCAGATGAATTTTGTACAACTCCAATTGCTCCAACGGGTTCTGCTTCACAAACTTTTTGCTCTGGAGCAACACTAGCAAGTTTAGTTGCAATTCCATTGGCTGGTAATACTATAAAATGGTATGCTGCTGCAACTGGTGGTTCTCCATTAGTTTCAACCACAGTATTAGTTAACGGAAATCAATATTTTGCTTCACAAATTGTTACTGCTGGAGGTTGCGAAAGTACTTTACGACTAGGTGTGACAGTTACTTTAACAACTGTAATTGCTTCGGCAACTCAAGTCAATGTATTATGCAATGGATCATCAACAGGAACTGCTACAGCATCAGCAATGGGAGGAACATCACCATATGCTTATGCTTGGTCAAACGGACAAAACGTAGCAGGTGCAACAGGATTGGCAGCAGGAACATACACGTGTGTCGTAACCGATGCAAACGGATGTACGAATTCAACAATTAGTGTTACCATCACACAACCAATGGCTATTACAGCATCTGCTTCACAAGTGAATGTATTATGTAACGGTTCTTCAACAGGAACTGCTACAGCATCAGCAATGGGAGGAACATCACCATATGCTTATGCTTGGTCAAATGGACAAAACGTTGCAGGCGCAACAGGATTGGCAGCAGGAACCTACACGTGTGTAGTAACCGATGCAAACGGATGTACGAATTCAACAATTAGTGTTACTATCACACAACCAACAGCAATAAGTAATACAGTAACTCAGTCAGCTGGAATTTTGACCGCATCACAAACGGGAGCAACTTATCAATGGTTTACTTGTCCTTCAAATACTTTAATCTCTGGAGCAACTAGTCAGACATATACACCAACTGTAGCAGGTGATTATAAAGTAACAGTTACCGTTACTGGATGTCCTTCTGTGACTTCTTCTTGTCAGACAGTATCTGTACTTGGGACTAATAGTTTTGATTTGGGAACTTTCAAATTCTATCCAAACCCAGTTAATGATAATTTAAATATTTCGTATTCAGAAGAATTAACAAGTTTAAAAGTAACAAACATAATTGGTCAAGAAGTACTTTCTAGATCAATAAATGCTACTACTGCTGTAATTGATATGTCTGTTTTACCAGCAGGAACATACCTAGTAGAAGTAAGATCTCTTGATGATTTCAAAACGATAAAGATTATTAAAAAATAATTTCATAAAATATAGTTTTAAATAAACTAAAGTTATTTTATTAAAATGAGTTAAACAGTTGCAAGAGCGTTCTTGCAACTGTTTTTTATTTAAAGAATTTTCATTTATTGATTTTTTGCTTGAATTGTTAAGTTCCTCTTTATAAAATTGAAAAAAATCTGTTAAAAAAATAGTTCTATTTTGATTTTTACTCTGTGAGGACTTTTATTATTTTTTTATTATGAAAGATTTTGAATATTGCATTCTTTTAGTAGTATCTCCCTCTAGTTTATAAAAAATTACTAATCTAAATTTTTTTGAATTAAAATTTCTATCATAAAAAAGCACTTTTTTTAACTTTATTTTTTTATGTGTGATTACAGATTTATCCAAATTTAAATAAGGTGCAACTTTAAATTTTGGTCTTGTAATATCATTTATAGTTGGTATCCATTCCTTTTCAAAAACTTCTAGTCCAACAAAGTATATCATCTTTTTGTTTGAATTATTGGTTACCGAATAATTCACATCATTATTTAAACTATACGAATCTTTATTCTTTTCAATTTTTATTATTGAGTCATCAATTTGCAATTGAAATATTAGAAAAGATATTAAAAAAAATATTTTCATTTTTATTTTTACTCTGTGAGGACTTTTATTATTTTTTTATTACAAAAGATTTTGAAAACTGCATTCTTTTAGTTGTGTCGTTTTCTAAAACATAAACAACTGCTAGTTTATACCTTTTGAAGTTTACTTTTTCTAAAAACTTAAACGATTTTAGAATCACTATTTTTTTTACATCAGTTTTCAAAGAATTTATTTTCTGAAACTTGATTACTCTATTTTTTTGGATTTTCAATATCACTTACGGCTGGTCTCCAATCATTTTTGTATGTATATAGGCTCACAAAATAAATGATATTTTTTTTTGAATTATTTTTTATTGAAAAATTAATTTGATCTTTATAATTATATTGATTTTTTAAATCAATAATTTGAAATACTTGACTATTGTCTTGTAAAAATAATAGAAAAATAAATGATAATAATATTGTTTTCATTTTAAATAAATTTTAATGTTTCCAAGTTTTTCCCAATGTAGGACTATTCGATGTTGGGTATTTTACAGATAAATCAATTGATCCATAATATTTTGCATAAGTCAATAATTTAGGAAAGAAACCTTTCCCAATTTCAATACAGCCACTTGAAAAACCTTTATTTGAATTATGTATGTAAAAATTATGTCTGCCAAAAGTTTTTGTTCCGGGTTGCTCATTTAATCTCGCTCGCATTGTTCCCCAGTCTGATGTGTCTACTCTCTCACCATTATGAATTGTTGGTAGTTTTTGAATTCCGTCCCCAGGTAGTGTTTGCATTGAGGAATTCAATTCTACAATTCTATTTGGGTCAGATATCAAGTCAATTTTATATTCACTTTCTGGAATTGGTCCAGAATCCTGAACTCTATGAAAACTTGAGTGTTGAAAACCAATTTCTCTAGATGTTACAGCAAATCTGGCTATTTCGTTACTATTTCTGTCATACCAAATTAACTCTGTATCATTATAAATTAACTTGTCATATTATGGAGGTTTTAGTGTTCTATGCCCTAAATGATTTAGTCCATTAACTATCAAGCCTACTCACGTTTTACCTCGCCCGAGGCTTTCCTTTTCATAAAATCACTACTCAATCTTTCAAAAAACGCTTTTTCTTCGGCTCAAAGATAATTGAATTTTTTATTTTTTTCATTTGAAAAAAAAAGTTTTCATTTCTATCAAAATAACTAATCCAAAAAATACCAAAACATTCAGATTTAGCCAAATCTTCATCGATAAAGCCAAAAATCAAGCGCTCGATTTTTTTAGAAGGAAACCCGAACGAAAAAGCCGTTTTTTAAAGATAAATCCATTGGGTTTTCTTCTAAAAAAATGAGCAAACAACCAAAGGGCGTTAGTATTTATCTCGTGAAGTTCCAAACACCCCAAAGGAGCAAAAAAACCATTTTCCTTGGTTTTTTTGTGACTGGGTGGCGGTGTTGCGGTCACTGACAGCCACCACAGAACGGGAGCCCCTTTTTCAGGGGTGAAGGGCTGTGAGCGTGCATACGGCGCGGAAAAAATAAAAGTCAGCGTTAGCGTTCCTTGATTCAGGGCAACCGAAGTGCGCCAACCGTGATGGCTGGCGGTTGAGCAACCGCCAAAACACAAGGGACGGTGGATGTAACACTGACCCCGCTTTTTCAGCGGGGTTTGTGTTGCAGACAGAGTAGTCCCGACGAATGTAGGGTAGTGACCGTGTGAAGATTGCGAGCAACACTTTTTTTGTTTTTTACTGCCTTTTTTCTAGGCTGTAAAAAATAAAAAAGTGTTGTGGTCTGTGGAACGGAGGAACGACTGGAGCAGCGCAACGCAACAAAGGAAACGACCGGAGAGAGACCGCTTTTTTGCTCTGCTGTTTAGGATTTGGATTTCCTTATTTAAACAGATATTTCTCTAATTGGATGATATAAATTAATTGCATTTTGAAGAATTTCGAGTTCTGTTTGTTTGTATAAAATCGTTGTTGATGCTCTTTTATGTCCTGCAAAAACTTGTACAATTCTCGTGTCGTTTTCCTTTTTTAAAAGATTGGCGATTACACTTTGGCGGATTTTTATGGGTTGTAATTGTTCGTTTTTTGGCAAATGCTCGTTTATCATTTTGTTGATTACGTTGGGTCGAACTTTTTCTTCAAACTTTCCTGTAATGAGCGTTTTTATTGGGTTTTCTGATTGTAAATATTGGATTAATTTTGGTTTATCTTCTTTTAAATAATTCAAAAAAAGTAATATTTGTTTGGCTTGTAATGGTAAAATTCTTGATTTACTTTTCTCGCTTGATTTGATGTAAATTTCGGCTTTCTCCAGGTTAATATCTTCGATTTCTAATGCTACTATTTCGCCAACGGTTAAACCTTGATAAATGAGTAAACTTGTAATTACTTCGTTTCTTCTTCTCACTAATTTTGCATCATTTTTATGACTTTCTAAATACTTTTCCAACGTTTCAGCAGAATATAAAACATCAACTTTAATTTGCTTATTTATCTTATCTTTTAAGTATAATTCACTACAAGGATGGTCGTTTCTTTTTCCAATTTCGAGTAAATATTGATAGTAGATTTTTGCACCGTTTAAATATTGTTTGATGGTTTTTGGGTGTAAGTTTTCGTTTTTTCGTAAATGGGCTACATATTCTAAAATGTCTTTGTATTGGGCGGTTTCTGCTTTGTTTTGGATAAAGTTTAAGTATTTTCTAATGCTACATAAATTGGGTATTAGAGAACTTTTTTTGTATTTTTTGAGTAAATATTGTTCAAGTGTTTCCATTTGTTTTTTATTGGATTTCACGAACCGCAAAAGCGGTTTCTTCGAGTTTCATTGTCGTATTTCATTGATTTTCTGTTGATTAACATGAGTATAAATTTGAGTAGTTTCTGAATTACTATGACCTAAAAAAGTTTGTACTTGTTCTAGTTTCATTCCGTTTTCTAAAAGATGCGTTGCGATAGAATGGCGCAAAGTGTGCATTCCGATTTTGTTGAGTTCTGCTTGTTTAAAATGTTTTCCAAAGTTGGTTTTATCAATCAATTTTTTTAAAATTAAATTAAAACTCCATTTTTGCATTCTTCGATTTTCAATATTTAAAAAGACTGGTTTATTTGATAATTGAGAACTTTTTAAATATGCTGTTAATTCTATAACTATTTGATTTGTAATAGGAACGATTCTTCTTTTGTTGTTTTTTCCACTTTCTACAACGAGTCTATTTTCTTGTAAATCAATATCCTTTTTGTTCAATTTTACCATTTCTCCAACTCGAAGTCCACAACCATAACCAATATTTAAAATTATTTTTTCTTGTTCGTTTTCGCAATTTTTGTATAATTCTTTGATTTGGTTTTGAGTAAAAATAATTCTCTCTGTTGGTTCTTTTGGCGAATAAAATTTAAAACTCGATGCTGGATTTATTTTTATTTTTCCAAGTTCTAAAGCATAACCAAAAAAAGTTTGAATATTTCGCAGTCGATTATAAACCGTTTCTTTTGATAGATTTTCTTTGGTTCTAGTATTTTTTTGAGTTTTAATAATACTTTGATATTCTACAATATTTTTCGGTATAACTTGTTCTAGTTCATTAATTTGTAAACTTTCTAACCAACTAAAAAACTGTTTTAAATATAAATATCTTGCTTGATAAGTTGCTTTTGTATAGCCTAATGTTTGTAGATAATTTTGATACTTTTCGGCTTCTTCTTGGTAGTTTTTATTGTGTAAATGGTTCATTGTATGATGCTTTTTTTACTTGTATGACCCTTTTGCTTACTCGTTTTTTTGGGACTTGGGACGATTTGTTAATTTCAACTAATAAAACCAATAAATTCAATACTTTAGAACTAAAATAATCGTCCCAACATTGTCCCATATCGTCTCACATTGGCATCATACCTTCTTTAGTTTCTCAATTTGCTTCATTAGAAAATCTTTTATTTCTAATCGTAATTTTTTATGGTTGTCCCAATAATCAATTACATATTTTTGAAGTTTTAAATTTCCTCCATATTTTAAAGTAATATATTCTAATTCAACTAATTGAATAATAAATCTAGAACATTGACTTTTGCTAATATTGAACTCTTGGCGGATTTCTCGTTGTGTAAATTCCTGATTTTTCTCTTTTAAATACTTCTTTATCTTCTCAAAAAACTGTCTTAAACTTCCATCTAATTCATCGACTTTTAAAATAATCGATTCAAATAATATTTCTGTTGCTTGTTCAATATCTTCGATTTCTGTTATTAATTGATTGTCTTTTGTGAGTTGTCTTTGGTATTGGTTTAAAAACGTAACTTGTTTAATTACTGCTTGATACATTTCGTTTAATCGTCTAATTTTATGGACTTTTTCGGGCAATTGTAGTTTAGTTGCGTATGGATTTATAACTTCATAATGTTTCAGATTTCTAACCATTGCTTGAATAAATTGTACTGCTTTTTGGCTTTCTTTTGGGTCTATTTCTCCCGCATTTCGTTTGTTTTGGTTTTCAATAATTCTTGTGGTTTGTTCTTTACTTTCATCAACTGCTATTAAAAAACTTCTACTCATATTATCCTCGTAAGTCTCGCCTTTTGTCGTTGCTGATAAACTGCTAAATTGCCCTTTCACTTCTTTTCGAGTCGATTTATTGTTTCCTTTTTTGTCCTTCATCGATACTGAACTACTCAAAAATTGATTGCTAATTAACTCACGCAAAGCATACAAAGCATCTTCTTTTAGTCCGTCTAAATCCTCGATAATGATGATTTTTCTAAACAAATCGAACTCGCCCCAATTGTACAAACTGCTTTCGGTGATCCTGGTAAATCGCAACACATCTTCTCCTGGCATTAGGTCTGCAATTCTTGAGATAATATGTGTTTTTCCTGAACCGCTCGAACCTTGTACAATGGCGTGGATTGGGCTTTTATTCATATAACTGATGATGATTAAAAACAATAATAACCTACTATTTTCCTCGCCAACTATACCTGATTTTCCGATTTGTACGTTTAATCTTTTGAGTAATTCTTTGGTTTTTAGAAAATTTAAAGCCTCGCCAACTCCTCCAGTAGAGGAGTTTTTGAGAACTTCGGTTTTACCAGTACCGCCATTTATTGCTTTTTTATTTTGTACTTTTTCTTCAATGGAAAAATTCAATTCTTCATTCTCATTAGAAAATAAAATAGGTTTTTCTTCTTCTTTTAAAATATTTCCTAACGCAATTTCAGATGCAAATAAAAAGGATTTTCTTTGCTCTAAAAGTTCCATAATTATTTCATTTTCGTGTAATTGCAAAGTTTCGTTAATGTCTTTATTTGGTAAATTTAAAGCCGTAATTTTTATACTTGGATAATCTTTCATAAATAGTGCTCCATATTTATTTACGGCTTCTTTTCCTGCATCATCATTATCAAAAGCAAAGATTATTTCTTCTAAATTTTCTAATTCTAAAATGGCTTTTTGTATTTCTTCGTTTAATCCATTAGTTCCGTAACACGCTAAAACACTATAATTTTTCACTACTTCATCAATCTGCAACAAACTTGCACAATCAATAATACTTTCGGTTAAAATGAGTTTTTTGGTTTTAGGATTTGGATAATTTGGATAAATTCCTGTTCGGTTCTTCAGATAAAAATGAGCCCCTCCCGACCTCCCCGAAGGGGAGGAGATGGAACGAAAATAAAAACTTACGATTTCGTTTTCTTTGTTCTTCAGCGCAAAAACTAAACTATATTTTCCAAAAATTGAATAAGCAATCTCTCCAGTAGCAGTTTTTAAACCATTATCCAAAAGCAACCCAACGGCTAAACTATTATTGATTAATTCTTCCGTTCTTCGTTCTCCGTGGTGGAATTGTCCGCTATTAAAACTGATTTCTAATTTGGTATGATCTAAATTTCTTTTCTTGCAATAGTCCTTGGCTGGTTGGCTGTTCATTAGTCCTTTTCTAAAACTCTTAAACATTATTTCTAAAAAAGTTATTCTTTGAAGTTGTGAGATTTCTAGGGTTTTTTTGGTTTCCCAAACTACTGGTTCTTGACTGTTTGCCAGTTGCTCACATTTTAAAATCGCTTCGTGTTTGCTTATTTTTTCATAATCCTGCACCCATTGTATTTGGTCGCCTTTGGCTCCACAAGCGTGGCATTTGTAAAAATGCTTTTCTAAATTGACTTGCAAACTCGCCGTTTTATCCTCGTGGAATGGACAATTGAGCATATTATTTTTGGGTTTTAAGCCGTAATGGGCGAGGATTTGGGATAACGTGAGATTGCTTTTTATGTCTTGGATTTCCATTGTTTACAGCGATAAAATTATTTGTTGTCTATTTTGACCATTGCAAATATAAAAATAAATTTCCAATTACGACAAGTATAAAATGTCATTAATAACAATTATTTGTTTATAATTGTCAAAATGATTAATTTTATTTCAAATTCAAGCATTATGGAAGTAGGAGAAAAAATAAAACAAATACGCAAAGACAAAGGTTTACAGCAAAAAGCGGTAGCCCTTGAAGTTGGTTTAGACCAAAGTAATTACAACAAGGTTGAAAATGGAAGACGTGAACCATCGTTAGAAGTTTTACAAAAATTGTCTACTATTCTTGGCGTTTCTATTGATGAACTTTTAAATCCAGAAAATAACAAACAACCATCAATAGTTACGGTTGAAGATAAAACCATTTCCGAGAAAATACGATTAATGGAACAATTGGAAGAAGAAGATAAAAATGTATTGTATAGAATGCTCGACACAATGCTTACCAAACAAAAATTTCAGAACTTTTTTGAACAAAATTTACAAACCGCTAAATAATCAAAACTATGAAACTTCAAGTATTACAAGATAATTTTGGCAACCAAACTGGCGTTTATGTGCCAATGGAAGATTGGACTTTGATAAAAAACAACTATCCAGATATTGAAACATTAGAACAAGAATTACCGCAATGGGAAAAAGATTTAATCGACAGCCGATTAGAGGCAATTGCTAAAAACCCTGAACGTTTACAACCTATCGGAAACCTTTTTGAAGAACTTAAACGCAAGATTTAATGTATAATTCGCAATATTTTGACCAAGTTTTCTCCGACATTCAAGAAGCAAAAATTTGGTACAAAGAACAAAAAGAAGGTCTCGAAGTTGAGTTTGCTCTCGCTATTGAAACTGCAATTCAAAAAGTTTTAAAAATGCCAACTTCTTACTCGCCACGTTACAAAAATGTTCGCATCGCACACCCAAAAACATTTCCGTACAATATTCATTTTTACATTGACGAAGTTAACGAAATTGTAGTTTTTACTGCAATTGTTCATAATAAAAGAGAACCTTTATTTGCAATGAATAGAGTTTAATATACAAATAGAAAACCCGAGCAAATGCTCGGGTTTTATGTGTTTAAGAAAATGAGACTCGTTATCTGGTAGGATTAAGTTTTAGTTTTATAGAAACTCCAAGTTCTTTTCTTTTAAGTAAAAATTGACTTTTATTTAAAGGTCCCAAAACATTTTTTTTAGTTAATATCCAATACTCCCGATACATATTATTCCTTATAAATTCCTCTCGTACATTATAATTATTTATTTTTTTACCTCCAGTGCTATTTAATATTAATTCAATTGGTTGAACCTCCAAAATTACACTTTGTGAATCTGTGTTATATTTTGTAATATTACCTTTAATCAATATAGTACCACTTGCATTAATTAAATGAAAATAACTATTTGGATCAATATCTAAAAAATAATTGTCCAATAATTTAAACGGATATTTCGATTCGCAACTTTGGCAGCAAATAGAAATTGCAATAATGATTAATATTTTTTTCATTTTTTTATCTTGGAATTCTTACAGTACCTGTAAATATTACTTCAAAAGGACCACCCAAAAAATGGTTTGGCTGAACACCCATTGCTGGCGTAGGTGTGTTGAATATTCTTCCAAAAATAGCCCCTCCAATAAAAGTAGCAGCGTTTCTTGAAAAACTTCCATTAGGATCATAGTTAAAATCAAATTTATTGCTTTGAATACTATAATTACTATTTCCTTGGTTTGTAACAACTAATCTTCCAAATCCCAACGATTCTGTGTTTACTCCCGTTTCAAATAAATTGATGGTTCTTGATTCTCCAACTGCCATAAAAAGTAAACCAAGTTCTCTTTGAGAAGTTGCACTTAAATCCAATCTTGACGCTGGAATAACAAAATCAGTTCCACCTCCAAATTGATAATGTTCATATAAGTCACCCAATAAACTACTCTCTTGTAATTTACTTTGAAAAAAATCTTTATATTTATTAGTTGGGCTTAATTTCGGTTGTTTGGTTTGATGCCCTAAATGATTTAGTCCATTAACTATCAAGCCTACTCACGTTTTACCTCGCCCGAGGCTTTCCTTTTCATAAAATCACTACTCAATCTTTCAAAAAACGCTTTTTCTTCGGCTCA
>JANPDC010000022.1:0-60535 GCA_031431275.1 Bacteroidota bacterium | reverse complement strand
ACAATTCCTACTGGCTTGCAAGACGCTACAGTAACAAATATCACACTAACCCTACCAGCTTCATTGGCAAGTGGCATACAAAATATTCATTTTCGAAGTGAAGATCCAGGAGGTTTTCCTGAGCGTTGGAGTATCACTAATAATAAATTATTTGTGGTTGATTTTGGTTCATATAGTTATCCTTCTGTTATTCAGACATCTAATGTAGTGGCTCTAGAATATTTTGTAGGAAATGCAGATTCAGGTTTTGGAAACACTACACCCATAACAATTCCTGTAGGTTTGCAAAATGCCACAGCAACAAATGTAACATTAACCTTACCAACTTCATTGGTAAGTGGCACACAAAATATTTATTTTCGAAGTGTTGATGAAGGTGGTTTATTTGCAAGTAATCGTTGGAGCATGACCAACAGCAAGCAATTTACAGTAGGCACTTTGAGTATTCCAGAGTTTGATATTGCTAATTTGAAAGTTTTTCCCAATCCGTTTTATGATGAGTTGTCTATAAAATATGACAAAGAGTTAACAAAAATTAGTGTCATCAATTTTTTAGGGCAAGAAATATTAACCCTCACAAACAATAGCTTGGAAACCAAACTAAATTTATCTGGTCTTTCATCTGGCACTTATTTCTTACAACTAAACGCAGATAATACTTTAAAAACGGTTAAAGTGATTAAAAAATAATATGAATACTTCAATAAAAATAGAATTAACTAATTTAAATCAAAATATTGGAGAATTTGAAAAAAAGAAAGATACTCAATTTTTTGAAAAATATTTATCTGAGCATCTAGTTTTTAGAAGAGCCTCGGGTAAAGTTCACACTAAATCTGAATTCATTAATAGTTTAATGAATTCGAAAATTACATATCACGAAATAACAACTTTTTTGAAAGAGATTAATATTTCTGACAATGGATTAAGTGCCGTGATTGAATCTGTAGTAACTGTGAAAATTGAAAATGAAGGTAAAATCACAAAGGGTGATTTTAGAAATCTACGCTTTTTCACAAAGCATGAAAAAAATTGGAAAATCAGTAGTTGGTACAATGAAAAACTATAAATAAAATAACTAAAAAACTAATATTATGTCAGTACAAGGAACAGACCCATATGTAATAAAACGCGAAGATGTTTATGGAACATATGATTATGAAGATTATAAAATTGATGGTTATGTTAGAGGTCATGCCTTTATGACCTTCGATGTTTTGAAAAAAGTTTTTGGGCTAGGCGATGAAAGTGCTCACAAGGCAAGAAGTGGTAATTGGCAAAGGGATTATTCTCAAGTAATCTTACCCATGTATGAAGGTTTTATGAAAAATAATTCACTACCCGAATTAAAAGGAAAAAAAGGGGAAGATATATTATTTCTAATCAGAAAACTGATGGAAATCTTACACAGAAGTGAATTTGATTTTGAATTAGCATCAGAAGAATTTGGCTCATATGACCCCATAGAACACTTAGATAATCCAGCAGGAGAAAGAGCAAGCGGTGTTTTTAGACAAGTTGATATAGATCCGAAAAGTATTGGTCTAACAAGAAAAATGTATAAAAATCTTGATTATGATGGACATTTTGACAGTCACGATATTAAAGGTAAATACACCAATGAATTGCCATTTGTAGCTCTTTCTTATGAACCGCGTTATCACAATACAGGGGTTGTCCCCGACGCTACCTTTAATGTGAACAACAATTGTTCTATGGCTTTTAAGTATGATGAGAAAGGAATACCAGTTTATCTTCATGCATCCAAAAACTGGGTTATCGATAAAATACTAGAAGCAGCAAACCGAGGAAAGAATGAAAGAGCATATAGAGATTTTTCGGGAGCAGTTCATGCACTTCAAGATTATTTTTTTCATTCTAATTTCATAGAAATTGCCATTAACATAATGCTCAAGGAAAACAACAGTATAAAGTATCTGGACAGTCATCTTTATCCTTTTGACGGTAGTAAAAAAAACAATATTGATATTACTAAAAACCTTAAAATAAATGATCGTCAAGCTATTGCTACAGGAACATTTGCAATACCAGACACCATAGACAGTATAATAGGTGAACTAAAAGACAAACTTTTGCTTTTAGATCCTTTTGATTTAAATAAAGAACAAGGAGAATTTATACCTGCTCTCTTGGACATGATGGAATTTTGGGCAAAAGAGGATTTGAAAAAAATTGAGGATGAACTTTTAAAAAGAGTAAAAGACCTTCTTAAAAGCACAATTGGTAATTCCATTCAAAAAGAAATTGGATTAATTGAACAACAAATTGACCAAAACAGTCAAAAAGTGTCAGATATAGCCATTTGGATAATAAATAAAACAAAAATAATTGATGATTTATTAAATGAATTAGTAGACATAGGTCATAAAATTAGTGATCTCACAGAAGAAATTTCTAACTTTGTTAGTGGAGTTTTAAACGCAATAATGGATGCAACTGGACTAGATGACAAGAAAACTGATAAGACAAATGCGGAAAAAAGACAACGTGATTTAAAAACAAGCCATAGTAGCCATGCAAATGAAAAAATTAGTTTTGAAAAACAAAGAAATAGTTTAAAAAAAACAATACAAGATCTCAATAAAAAAGTTGTAGCTCTAAATTTTCATAATTACACTATTAATTCTTTAATAGATAGTATGATACACTCCATTTCAAGTCAGCCAAAAACAGCGAGTAGAATATATCGTTTTTTAACACCAGAACCTCTAAATTTAATAAAGAATGGCATCAAACTTATTCCTATAGTAGGATCTAATTTATATATTCAGATAAATATTTTAGAGATAAAGATAAATAAAGAGTTGAGTAGTATATTGACACCTTTATTTCATAAAGTATTGAAAGAAATCGCTAATACTATTTTGCCAAACTTCAAGGAAATAGTTATAGAAAAAGTCGGTGAAAGTAATTTAAATGAAAGATACTTTGATGATACAATAACTGAAGAAGGTGGCAAAAAAATAAAAAAATCTGAAATTTTAACTACATATTTAACTGTCAGTGATTCAAACACGATTCAGAATCCTAATAAATCATATCTAGGTTATTGGCCACCATCTCATGAAAATGTATCGAAAGATCATCCGCCAATTAAAATTGGACTTATAAATCAATCTAATTCAAATCATAACAATTTAAACAATTGGTTCCACCCAATTGCAGAAGTAATGGCATATGAAGCAACATATGAAGTTGCAGCAATATTAAATGAATTTTGGACGTCAAGAAACTCAAAAACGCTACATAAAAAATTAGAGGAATGTCTAAACAAATGGATGAGTCATCCCGAAGATTCGAAAGACAATGATTATTTTTGGAAAATGTATATTCCATTGAACACAAAAAATGTCGCAATTACTAAGTTCTCAGTAAAAAAAGAATCTGAATTAGAATTTGAGGATTATAGTAACGCACTAAAAACTGCTTCTAAAAAAGATACTTCCAAAAAAATAGGCATTTTGAAAGGTTTGTATGAAACTAACTTAGGGTATTTAGATTATGTAAATAAATTTAATGAAAAAGTAGAAACTAATTGCACCATAAGTTAAATCTAAAAATGTAAAAACAATTAATTTATATAATTGTAATGTTTAATCTCACGTGTTTTTGTATGGAAAAAAATGAACAACCCAATGATATTGTTAATAGCACAAACAATATCAATGTTTTTACAGGCAATTATTCAGGAAGCCTAAACGGCATAAACTATTCGGCATCGTTAAAATCAAATGGTAATAACATAACAGGTACTATAATTATTAATGGAAAAGGTGGTAAAATTATTGGGACTAGCAATGGCAGTAATTGTAAAGGCACAGTTCTTGATGACGAAAACGCATCTATTTATATGTTTACGGCTCAAATTGATGCTACTATTCTAAACTTCAAAATCGATTTATCTGCAATTGGTGGTCAAATAATCAGCCTCGATCTTACTAGAGATTCAGTTCAAAAAACTATTCAAAAAACAGTTAACAATGTCAATAAAGGTAAACTCAATGCAAATTTATTTGGGCTGTGGCGATACACTAGTGTGCATAGTTCTGGCTCTGGGGACTACCATTTTTCAATGTCTACGGATTATTTTTTGGATTTAAGATCCGATGGGACTTTTACCAGATGGACAGGTAAAAGTGGAGGTGGCACACTAGGAACATTAATAATCACCGAAGAAGATTCAGATGAAGACAAAACAATTGGAACTTGGTATTGTGAAAGCAATATCCTGAACACGCAACAAGATAGCGGACAATTACGTTTTTTTAAATACTATTCCGAAGGCAACCAAATGATGTTAACAACACGATATGGAGATAAATCTGTTTACGAACGAGTACGATAAAAAATTTGAAATAACATATCTTACTCCATTGTTGTACGATAAAAATTTATCATTTTGTGAATAAATAAAATCCCTACGGGACACTTATTTACTGGGTAACCTCTTATTTCAACTACCAAGATTTAGTTCCTAACGAAGTATATCTCGTAGAGATTAAATGTTGGTAGTTAATAAGTTATATTTTTATTTTGTCCCATAGGGACTATATGTTGGTTTTATTGGACAATAATGATTTTACTCAATGATTACTCAAACTTTATAAAAAAAACCTACTTATAAATACCAATTCAATAATTGAAAATTCCCAAGGAGTTAATAAGTTTATTTATTGCGCAACATAGATAAAATAGCACATCAATAATACACATAAACAAGATTAAAATGTTGTCAATAATTACAAGAATCAATAACTGTTATTTATTTTTAAAGTTCTGATGTTATCTAAATTAGGAGTCTTTTTTACTCGCTAATAGTTTATATTCTTTAGAGTTAATTCAAATGTTTGGCACAATTTTCTAATTCGAAATATTTTACGTTTTATTACCGAATGAAATCGTTTATAGTTAACTACGATTAAAAAATGCATATAACTTTTTTTATTTAGTATTTTCGCACAATGCTAGACATCTTCACCGACGAATATTTCATGAAAAAAGCCTTAATCGAAGCACAATCTGCGTTCGATAAAGACGAAATTCCCGTTGGAGCTATTGTTGTAATAGATAATAAAATAATCGCAAGAAGTCACAATCTTACAGAATTATTAAACGATGTGACGGCCCACGCTGAAATGCAAGCTATAACTTCGGCGGCAAATTTTCTTGGTGGTAAATATTTAATCAATTGTACCTTGTATGTAACACTTGAACCTTGCCAAATGTGTGCAGGAGCATTATATTGGGCTCAAATTTCTAAAATCGTGTTTGGTGCTAAAGATGAAAATCGAGGCTTTCAAAGACTTGGAGCAAAATTGCATCCCAAGACAACAATTATTTCTGGTGTATTAGAAAATGAATGTGCTGATTTGATGAAACGTTTCTTTTTAGAAAAAAGAAAATAAATTTCTACTTTAGATTTTTAATCGTCCAATTGACAAAATAAATCGACAAAATAACGTTCGAAAAAACTTTAACACCTTCTTAAAATTATATTAAAAAATAATATACATTTACCACACAATTTGCATGCTTTTTGTGATAACAAATTTATTACTAACCATTCTGAACTTGCTCCCTCTGCTTAGAGAGGGTTGGGGTGAGGACTTAATCTCTCTAATAATAAAATGAAAACGAAAAATCTTTTGTTCGTGTTTTTTGCAGTTTTAATGTTTCAAGCGTGTTCTAAAAAATCGGCTGCCGATTTTAATTCTAATTTTTCGTTATTCAAAGAACAAATTTCCAGTTTTACGTCGGGAATAGTCATGGCGCAATCCGATATTCGAGTCGTTCTTGCAGTCAATAAAAAAGATTGGAAAGTCAATCAAGTACTTGACGATAATTTATTCGAAATCTCGCCATCAGTTTCAGGAAAAGTAGTGGCTTTGTCTCAAAATACAGTAGCATTTATTCCAGAAAAAAAATTAAAACAAGACACCGAATATCAAGTAACTTTCAAATTATCTAAAGTTTTAGAAGTCAAAAAAGAACTGGAAGATTTCAAGTTTACTGTCAAAACCATAAAGCAAGATTTCATTGTTAATACTGCCGATATTCAATCATACAGCAAAGATTATCAATATCTTAATTGTGTTATGAAATTCGCAGACAACATCGATTTCGAAGATGCAAAAAAACTAATTGAAGCCGAACAAAACGGGGACGATTTAAAAATAAAGTTCGATAAATCACAAACTTCAAAAACCGAATTCAAGTTTATAATCGACAGCATTCAACGTTTTGATTCCGAAAGTATAGTCGAAATAAAATACGACGGAGACGATTGCGATATCGACCGTAAAGACAAAATCGAATATAAAGTTTCTGCAAAAAACGATTTTAAAGTAATGAATGTCGAAGTTCCCGATGGAAATATTCAATCACTTTTAATTAATTTTTCTGAACCTTTAGAGAAAAATCAAAATTTTGCCGGTTTGGTTACAATTCAAAACACAAGTAATCTAAAATTCTCTACACAAGGGAATTTACTAAAAGTTTATTTTAATAATGAAATAGAAAACAAAACGGTAACTCCTGCAAATATAGATCAAACTGCAACTGTAGTA
Organism: Bacteroidota bacterium; assembly: GCA_031431275.1. Lineage (GTDB taxonomy): Bacteria > Bacteroidota > Bacteroidia > Flavobacteriales > Flavobacteriaceae > Flavobacterium. Next base: position 53,948 of record JANPDC010000022.1, on the reverse strand, counting down.
ACTGCTGCCGCTCAAGCAGTTGACAGTACCACTGTGTCAATAGATAGTACAGCCGTAACTGCTGTCGAAACTGTCGCTGTCGCCGCAGCAGTTGAAGCCGTTGCTGATGCAGCACCAACCGAAGCCGAAAAAGTAGTTTCTGGCGAATTATTACTCGAAGTTTTTCAAGGAATTGAAAGTGAATACGGTCAAAAAATGAAAGAAAACTATCAATCTAAAGTTTCATTTGACCAAGAAAAACCTGGTGTTCGATTCATCAAAAATGGAACTATTTTGCCAAGTTCTAATAATTTAAAATTGAATTTCGAAGCCGCTAATTTGAGTAATGTTGATGTAAAAGTTTATAAAATTTACAAAAATAACATTCTCCAATTTCTTCAAGATAATGAACTAAACGGTACTCAAAATCTCAAAAAAGTTGCCCAACCAATTGCAAGAACAACTTTAAATTTAAAAGAAAATTCATTATTGAATCTTGGTAAATGGAACACTTTTGCCTTAGATTTATCTAAAATAATCACACCCGAACCTGGTGCAATTTATAGAGTAGAATTCGAATTCAAAAAGAAATATTCGTTGTACAAATGTCTCGAAACTGGCGAAGAAGACAATAATTCAAATGATGACGACGAAGTTGATGAAAACGATGTGAATTATTCAGGAAACTCCTATGACGATTATTATTACGACGATTATGATTGGTCAGAAAGAGAAGATCCGTGTTCGAATTCCTATTTTTATAATGCCAAAATTGGAACCAATATTCTTGCAACCGATTTAGGTGTAATTGCAAAACGCGGTAATAATAAATCGTATTTATTTGCCGTAAATAACATTGTCTCAACCGAACCAGTAAGTGGCGCAAAAGTGGAAATTTTTAGTTTCCAACAACAAAGTTTAGGAACTGCATCGACTAATGGCGACGGAATTGCAACTTTTGCAATAGATAAATTTGCCTATTTTGCAATTGTTTCTAAAGGTAACGAATCGACTTATGTTAAATTAGATGATGGCAATTCGCTGTCAATCAGTAATTTTGATGTTGCGGGCGAAGAACTTCAAAAAGGTTTAAAAGGCTTTATTTATGGCGAACGTGGCGTTTGGCGTCCTGGCGATAATTTGTATTTGTCGTTTATCTTTAATGATGCATCAAATAAACTACCATTAAATCATCCGATAAAATTCAGATTATCTGATCCTAACGGAAAAATAACGTACGAAACCGTTCAAAAATCGAATGAATTGAATCATTATTCTTTCATTGTTCCAACAAATGCTGAGGCTCCAACCGGAAGTTGGGAAGCAGTTGTGAGCGTTGGTGGTGCAAAATTCTACAAAAGCATCAAAATTGAAACCATCAAACCCAATCGTTTGAAAATAAAAAATAGTTTTAATGGTTCGTTGTTATCATCGACCAATCAAAATATTGATAATCTACAAGTTACTTGGTTAACAGGTTCGATTGCCAAAGATTTGAAAGTCGAAATGCAAGCCAAATATTCACAACAACCAACCACTTTTAAAGGTTTAGAAAAATATATATTTGATGATGGAACAAGAACTTTCAGCACCGAAGAAAGCAATGTTTTTTCAGGAAAATTAGATGCAAATGGTCGAGCAGCAATTAACATTCAACCCAAATTGCAAGGTCAAGCACCAGGAATGCTTCGAGCCGCATTTATGACTAAAGTTTTCGAAGAAGGTGGCGATTTTTCTATGGACGTTATGTCAACAACCTATTCGCCATACAAAACTTATGTAGGTTTGAAATTGCCAGAATTAACCAAATACGGAATGCTTGAAACACGAGTAAACAACCGTTTTGAAATTCTAACCGTCGATGAAAATGGTCGTCCAAAATCAGTAAAAAATCTCGAAGCCAAAGTGTATAAAGTCGAATGGCGTTGGTGGTGGGATTCATCGAACGATAATTTATCGAATTACAATTCCTCAGAATCTACAACTTCATTCAAAACTTATACAGTAAATACCGATTCTAATGGTCGTGGAGCCATAGCATTCAAACTCGAAGACGAAGAATGGGGCAGATATTTAATTCGAATTGCCGATCCAAACGATGGTCACGCAACATCAGAAACTGTGAATATTGATTATCCATATTGGTCAGGAAAAACTAGAAATACAGATGCTTCAACAGCCAATATGTTGGTTTTTTCAACAGATAAAAAGAATTATGCCGTTGGCGAGAAAGCCAAAATTTCATTTCCGTCAAGCGAAGGTGGTCGTGCATTAATTTCTATTGAAAATGGCTCGAAAGTAGTACAAACCATTTGGGCAAAAACATCAAAAGGAGAAACAAAAGTCGAAGTGCCAATTACGCCAGAAATGGCTCCGAATGTGTATTTTAATATCACGCTTTTACAACCGCACGCATCGACCAAAAACGATTCTCCAATAAGAATGTACGGAATTGTACCTATTGAAGTTATTGATAAAAATACGATTCTTGAGCCAAAAATGTCAATGCCAGATGTTTTGAAACCTGAACAAACATTTAATTTGAATGTATCAGAAAAATCTGGAAAACCAATGACGTATACCATAGCAGTTGTCGATGAAGGATTATTGGATTTAACAAGATTCAAAACTCCAAATGCTTGGGATAATTTCTATATTCGTGAAGCACTAGGCGTAAAAACTTGGGACATTTATGATGATGTTATTGGTGCTTATGGCGGAAAAGTAAATCAGATTTTTAGTATTGGTGGTGACCAAGATTTAGGCGGTGGAAAAGCCAAAAAAGCGAATCGTTTCAAGCCCGTTGTCGTTTATCTTGGCCCTTTTAAATTAGATGGTGGCGAATCGAAATCACATAAAATAACCTTGCCAAAGTACATTGGTTCCGTTAGAACAATGGTTGTCGCTGCAAATGCAAAAACTTCGGCGTATGGCGCAGTCGAAAAAGCAACTCCAGTTCGAAGCCCATTAATGGCATTGGCAACCGTACCTAGAAAAATTTCTCCATCAGAAAAAGTGACAATTCCTGTTGAGATTTTTGCAACCGAAAAGCAAATTAAAAATGTTCAAGTTCAAATAAAAACCAATAATGGCGTTCGAGTAATTGGTGCTTCAACTCAAAACTTGACTTTCACGCAACCAGACGAAAAAATGGTTTATTTCAATCTTGAAGTTGGAAGCGCAACCGGAATTGGAAAAGTACAAATTATTGCCACTTCTGGAAAAGAAAAATCGGTTTATGATGTCGAGGTCGATATGACCAATCCAAACCCGATTACAAATACTTTTACTGATGTTGTTTTAGAGCCAAATTCGACCAAAACCATTTCGTTTACACCATTTGGAGTTTCAGGAAGCAATTCAGCAAAATTAGAAGTTTCGAGTATTCCAACCATTAATTTCAATAGTCGTTTGCAATACTTAATTCAATATCCGCACGGATGCGTGGAACAAACAACTTCATCCGTTTTTCCTCAATTATTTTTGAGTGATGTTGCCGATTTAGATGCTATTCGTTTGGCACAAATTCAGAAAAATGTTTCGGCTGGAATTCAAAGATTAAGTGGATTTCAATTGTCAAATGGTGGATTCGTTTATTGGCCAGGCTACACAACTGCTGACGATTGGGGAAGTTCCTACGCTGGACATTTCTTGATAGAAGCCGAGAAAAAAGGTTATGTTTTGCCAGTTAGTTTCAAACAAAAATGGATATCCTATCAACAAAAAGAAGCCAAAAAATGGCGTTTTGAACAAAGAACAGGAAACGATTTTGCGCAAGCCTACAGGTTATATACCTTGGCATTAGCAGGTGCATCTGACTTATCATCGATGAACAGATTGCGAGAAACCACTGGAATTTCAAACGAAACGCAATTGCGATTAGCGGCCAGTTATGTGCTTGCAGGTCAACAGCAAGCAGGTTTATCACTATTGATGAAATCTAAAATCGATGACTATGATGAAGGTTACAATGGCTATTATTACTACTATGGTTCATCTGATAGAAATCGAGCAATGGCTTTAGAAACTTTAATTTTATTGGGTCAAAAACAAAAAGCATTTGCCACAGCCGTGAAATTAGCAAAACAAATGTCTAGTAATAGGTATATGAGTACACAAACAACTGCATATTGCTTGTATGCAATGTCAAAATTTGCTCAAAATAATGGCAGCAAAGGCATTAATGTTTCGTTTACTAAAGATGGAAAATCTCAAGCAATCAATACAATGAAAACTTTTGCTGATAGAACTTTAGTAATCAAATCGGGCGCAAATGGCGTGACTATCAAGAACAATAAAAACAATACGATTTATGTTAGAATTCTAAATTCTGGAATTTTGCCAATTGGTCAAGAGCAAGTTGTGCAAACGAATGTTTCGGCTAATATTGTTTTCAAAAACCGAAAAGGCGGTATTATTAATGTTTCTAAAATCGCGCAAGGAACAGAATTTATTGCCGAAGTGACCATTAGAAATCAGAAAAATGAACGAATGGAAAACATTGCGCTTTCGCAAATTCTACCATCTGGATTCGAAATTGTAAATACTCGTTTCACCGATTTTGGCGATGCAACCAACAATGTTGCCGATTATATTGACATTCGAGATGATAGAACTAATTTCTATTTTAGTATGAAGGCAAGCGAAACCAAAACGTTCAGAATTTTGTTAAATGCAAGTTTCCTCGGAAATTATTATTTGCCAGGATTGCAGTGCGAAGCAATGTATGACAACACTTTTATGGCGAGAACCAAAGGTTTTTGGGTTGAAGTTGTGAAGTAGGTTTAAAACATTCAAAACAAATTTGAGTTATCCTAACAGGTTTTTTTCAACCTGTTAGGTATTTTGATAATTAAAAATGATATTCAAAAAAATACCTAACAGTCCGCCGTGGCGTGACTGTTAGGATAATAAAAAAATATGGAAAAAGAAGTTTTCGAAATAGGTCATTATTATCACATTTATAATCGAGGAAATAATAAAGAAAACATATTTATTGAAGAAAAAAACTATAATTATTTTCTCAAAAAAATGAAAGAATACTTAATTCCGATTGCTGATATTTATGCTTATTGTTTGCTAAAAAATCACTTTCATATTGTTTTGAAAATCAAAGACAAAGAACATATTCCTGAAAAATATTTAGAGAAAATTCATTTACCATTTTCAAATTTTTTTAATTCTTATTCCAAAAGTATCAATAAAAGGTATGATCGAACTGGAAGTTTATTCCAAGAGCATCTGCAAAGAAATCGAATTTTAGAGGAAAATTATCTAAAACAATTGATAGTTTATGTTCATTTGAATCCAATAAAACATAAGTTTTCTAAAACTTTTGAGAATTATTTACATTCCTCTTATCAGGCTTATTTATCAAATAGAGAAACTAGCATTGATCGAGATTTTATTCTTAATTTATTTGGAGGTATTGAAAACTTTAAATTTTATCATCAAGAAAAAAGTTTGAAATATGAGGGAATTCTTAAAGAAATTGATGAACTGGATTATGATTGATTTTAAATGTGTTTGCTTATCCTAACAGGTTTATCTTATCCTAACAGGTTTTCAAAACCTGTTAGGTATATATCAATAATTTTACTAAATAATACCTAACAGGTTTTGAAAACCTGTTAGGATAATAAAAATTAAAAGTGTTTCTAAAACGCATTATAGCATACATAAAGCGAAACAAAATTAAATCAACAATTGTATTGCTACTTTTGTTAGTTTATTATTTTTCGTTACCAAGAACTTTATTTCAAGAACCTTACTCCACAGTTATTGAAAGTAAAGAAGGGGAATTATTGGGTGCAAAAATTGCTCGTGACGGACAATGGCGTTTTCCTGCACAAGATTCAGTTCCAGAAAAATTCAAGAAATGTATTATTTATTTTGAAGATGAATATTTTAATTATCATCCTGGATTCAATCCAGTGGCGATGGTAAATGCGATTAAACAAAATCAAAAAGCAGGAAAAACCGTTCGTGGCGGAAGTACAATTACGCAACAAGTTATTCGATTATCAAGAAATAATCAAAAGCGAACCTATTTCGAAAAAATCATAGAACTAATTTTATCAACCCGATTGGAATTGCGTCATTCTAAAAATAAAATTTTAGAATTATATGCTGCCCACGCACCTTTTGGTGGTAATGTTGTAGGTTTAGAAATGGCATCGTGGCGCTATTTTGGAATACAATCCAATCAATTATCGTGGGCAGAAAGTGCCACTTTGGCAGTATTGCCCAATGCGCCAAGTTTAATTTATCCTGGAAAAAATCAAGAAAAGTTACGACGAAAACGCAATAATCTTTTATTAAAATTAAACAAAGACGGAATTATTGATAATCAAACCTATGAATTAGCAATTGATGAACCATTGCCACAAAAACCTTATAATCTACCTGAAATTGCTCCACATTTACTGCAACGTATTGCCAAAAATCAAGAAGGAACAAGAGTAAAAACAACCATCGATTTCGAATTGCAAAATCGTGTAAATCAAATTGCAAAATATTACCACAGCCAATACAAACAAAACGATGTCAACAATTTAGCGATTTTAGTTATTGATGTTCAAACCCGAAATGTAATGAGTTATGTAGGCAATTCGCCAACCGATTCGAACCATCAAAAAGATGTTGATATTATTAATGCTCCAAGAAGTACAGGCAGTATTTTGAAACCTTTGTTATATGCTGGAATGCTTGATGATGGCGAATTGTTACCCAATACTTTAGTTGCAGATATTCCAACACAAATTTCGGGCTATACGCCGCAAAATTTTAATTTGACATTCGATGGAGCCGTTCCTGCGCATAGAGCATTGGCAAGATCTTTGAATATTCCTGCCGTTTTGATGTTGCAGGAATTTGGCGTTAACAAGTTTTATGAAGAATTGCAACGTTTCAAACTTAGTAATATTTCCAAACCAGCCGATCATTATGGATTATCATTGATTCTTGGTGGCGCCGAAAGTAATCTTTGGGATTTATGCAGGACTTATGCTGGAATGTCATCAACAATAAATTATTTTAGTGCCAATAACGGAAAATACCGAACCAAAGAATTCGCAGAATTGAATTATGACACAAATTCCAAACCCGATTTTGGAGTTAATTCAAATCAAAAAACCATTCTTGGTGCAGGCGCAATTTGGCAAACCTACAACGCAATGCAACAAGTCAATCGCCCAGAAGGAGATGAGGCTTGGCAGTTTTATGATTCATCACTAAAAATTGCTTGGAAAACTGGAACAAGTTTCGGAAACCGCGATGCTTGGGCAATAGGAACCAATTCAAGATATGTAATTGGAGTTTGGGTTGGCAATGCAACAGGCGAAGGCAGACCAACATTAACCGGAGTTTCGAGTGCTGCTCCCATTCTATTCGATGTTTTTAATTTAACACCAAGGCAAAAATGGTTTGCAACGCCAATTAAAGATTTAACCGAAGTAGATGTTTGCGAATTAAGCGGCTATTTGGCACAAACGGATTGTCCAAAAATAAAACAATTAATTCCATTAAAAGGAAAAAATACTGTTATTTGTAAATATCATAAAACGGTTCATTTAGATAAAACAGAACAATTTAGAGTCAATAGCAGTTGTGAAAATGTTGAGAATATTGTTACCAAAAAATGGTTTGTTTTACCACCAGTGATGGAATGGTATTATAAAAATCAACACGTAGATTACAAATCATTGCCACCATTTCGAGCGGATTGTTCTGGAACACAAACTACATCAATGGATTTTATTTACCCAAAAACGAATTCTAAAATATATTTGACCAAGAATTTCAATTCAGAAATTCAGCCTGTGATTTTGAAAGTTGCTCATTCTAATCGGGAAGCCAACTTGTTTTGGTATGTAGATAATATCTATAAAGGAACAACAAAAACTTTTCATGAAATGCCAATTAGTCCCAATACTGGATTTCATTATTTGACAGTTGTCGATGAATTTGGCAATGAAATAAAAAGAAAAATTGAGGTAGTGAAAGAATAGATATTTCTAGCCCAGATAGAAGGAAAAAACCTTTTGAGTGAAAATTTATTTTTTTGTTGTTTTTAAAGAACGACCGAATCCAGATAGCCACTGGTACTTTAAAAATTTACAAAAAACAAATTTTCGCCAAAAGTTTTGGAAAGATTGCTTAGCAAGTTCGCACTTTCAGGCTCGGATGCTGGATTGGCTTCAAAAAAATAAAAATTATGTTAACAATATTTGAGTTAAATTGCAGTTATATAAATAAATCCCTAAATAAAATTTCTAATGGAAACTAAAATTAAAACTTCACTCATTATTGGTGCGGCAATTGTCTTAACTGCATGGATTCTTGGAAGATCTTTCAAGAATAGAAATGAGAATCTTGATGCAATCTCGGTTATTGGACTGGGAACAAAAGATTTCATTTCGGATGAAATTTTATGGTCAGGTAATTTTGCAACTAATAGTTCGGATATAAAAACTGCCTACAGCAAAATTATTTCGGATCAAAAGATTGTTTCTGATTTTTTTATTGCAAAAGGATTCAAGGTAACTGAATTTACTTTTGGAGCCGTAAATTTTCAGAAAAAATTTAGAGAAATTAGAACTGAGAGTATTGAAAATATTGGACAAAACAAAGTGGAACAAGTTTTTGACGGCTACGAAGCGACTCAAACGATAGATTTTTCGGCTAAAAAAAATCCAAATCTTATGAAACGAATTGAAGATGTGTCAAGTAAAACATCTGAATTGATTAACTCTGGGATTGAATTGACTTCAAATACAATTCAATATACATATTCTGATTTGCCAAGTCTAAAACAAAGTTTGATTGAAAATGCAACAAAAGATGCCAGTGAACGAGCCAATAAAATCGTGAAAACGGCTGATGGAAGTTTAGGAAAATTGAAAGTTGCTAGCATGGGAGTTTTTCAAATCACGGGCCAAGGCTCTACTGCAGATGATAGTTATGGGGGCAATAATGATACTTTTAGCAAAAATAAGACCGCTAGAATCACAGTTAGATTAGAGTATGGATTAAATTAAATTCGAAAAAAATCACAAAAAAACCGCCAATCTTTCAAGAGGCGGTTTTTTTTTAATCTTTAATTTCCTTTCCTTGACTGTCATTAAAATGATATTCAAGATACGTGTAAGCGTCACGTGGGATAATTTTTATCCATTTTTTATGCTCTAAAAACCATTTAGAACGCAAAGATGGAAATCCTTTTTGAAGGTAAGCAGCAACAAACGGATGAACGTTTAGTACTGCCTTTTTATTTGTTTTTAGTATTCTTTCTAAGTCCGAAGCGATTCTATCAATCACCAAAATTGGAGCTTCAATTTCTCCGTTTTCGTTATTTGGGTCTTCTTCTCTAGTTTTTATATTTACTTCTGGTCTTACTCGTTGTCTAGTTATTTGAACTAATCCAAATTTACTAGGCGGTAAGATTTTGTGTTTTGCCTTGTCGTCGCTCATTTCTGATCTTAAAAAATCGAACAAATCTGCTCTGTTTTTTTGATCTGACATGTCAATGAAATCGACTACAATTATTCCACCCATGTCTCGCAAACGCAATTGTCTGGCAATTTCACCAGCTGCAATCATGTTCACTTCCATTGCGGTATCTTCTTGATTTGTTGCTTTATTAGCGCGGTTACCACTATTTACGTCAATGACGTGTAAAGCTTCTGTATGTTCTATGATTAGGTATGCACCTTTACTCATGGAAACAGTTTTTCCGAAAGAAGTTTTTATTTGACGCTCAATATTGTACTTTTCAAAAATTGGCGTGTCGTTAGACTGATAAAATTTTACTATCGAAGTTTTTGAAGGTGCTATTTCTTGCAAATAGTCCTTCGTTTGGTTGTACAACTCTTCATCATCGATTTGAATTCCACTAAAAGTGTCGTTAAAAACGTCTCTGAGTATTGAAGATGCTCTGTTGAGTTCTCCTAAAACTTTGGACGGATGATGAGCGGTTGGTAATTTTTTACACATTGCAGTCCATCTCTCTATGAGGTTCTGCAAATCTTTTTCTATTTCTGCTGTTTTTTTGCCTTCTGCGACCGTACGAACAATCACACCAAAACCCTTTGGTTTTACTGATTGTACAAGTTTTTTTAATCTGTCTTTTTCACCTTTTTCTTCTATTTTTTGAGAAACAGAAACACGATCTGAGAACGGAACAAGAACTACGAAACGTCCTGCAAGGGAAAGTTCTGAACTTATTCTGGGTCCTTTTGTCGAAATGGGTTCTTTGACAACTTGTACAAGTATTGACTGATTGGCGGTAATAACAGATGCTATTGAACCATCTTTGTCAATTTCTTTTTCAAACTGAAAGTTTTTAAGGGAGAAATCTTTTATTTTACCTGCGCTTACAAGTTTAATGAATTTCAATTGAGAAGCAAGATTTGGTCCTAAATCGTGATAATGCAAAAAGGCATCTTTCTCGAAGCCTACATTTACAAATGCGGCATTTAGACCTGCGACTGGCTTTCTGATTTTAGCAATAAAAATATCACCAACTTGAAAGTTGCTCGTTTCTTGTTCTTTATGTAACTCTATTAGTTTTCCATCTTTTAATAAGGCAAAATCTACGGCTTCAGAACTAGATCTAATGATTAACTCTTTGTTCATGCTGTTGATTTTTATCCGTACTTTTTGGTTTAGAGTTTAAAGTTTAAAGCCTTTCGACTCCTAACTCCTAATTCCTAACTGAATTGTAAGGATGGATTAAACAATATTTTATCAGGTATTGTGTCCCGGTGAATTAGATTGCAAGTTGTAATTTAGATAAATTTATTATCTGAATATTGCTATCTGTATTCTATTTCAATGAACTTATAAAAAGAAAAAAGTAGTTAGACTACTTTTTCTTTTTGTGACGGTTTGCTCTCGCTCTTTTCTTGCGTTTGTGAGTTGCTACCTTATGTCTCTTTCTTTTCTTACCACTTGGCATAATATGAGATTTTTATTGGTTAGTAAATATTTTATTTTGCTTCGTTATTCGTTTTAACACCTTCTACAAATATTTTAGCAGGTTTAAATGCTGGTATATTGTGTGCTGGAATTTTGATTGTAGTGTTTTTAGAAATGTTTCTTCCTGTTTTTTCAGCTCTAGTTTTGATTATAAAACTACCAAATCCTCTTAGGTAAACATTGTCTCCTGTTTCTAGAGAAGTCTTTACTTCTTCCATAAACGCTTCTACAACTGCTTGAACATCTAATTTTTCAAGTCCTTTTTTTTCTGAAATTTTCGCTACGATATCTGCTTTCGTCATTTTCTTTCGTATTAATAAATAAATTTGTTATGATTTTTTTTGAGGTTGCAAATATAGTAATTAATTAAATTAATATTCAACCTAAATCATTAAAATTTAATCATATAAAAATATACTTTTGCATTTTAACTTTTTTAGATGAATTTTAGTACTCTTTTAATACACTGGTATAAACAAAACAAGCGAGATTTACCTTGGCGAGATACTCGAAATCCGTATTCTATTTGGTTGTCAGAAATAATTTTGCAACAAACAAGAGTTTCTCAAGGATTGCCCTACTTTATTTCCTTTACAACAACTTTTCCGACAGTTTTTGATTTAGCTAACGCAAATGAAGAACAAGTTTTGAAACTTTGGCAAGGCTTGGGGTATTATTCTCGAGCAAGGAATTTACACAAAACGGCACAAATAGTAGCTTTTGAAAACAATGGTGTTTTTCCAAATAATTATATCGATTTGCAAAAACTAAAAGGAATTGGAAGTTATACCGCTGCTGCGATTGCCTCTTTTGCATTTAATGAAGTAGTTGCTGTTGTTGATGGTAATGTTTTTAGAGTTTTAGCAAGATATTTTGATGTTGATACTGATATTGCTTCAAATTCAGCAAAAAAAGAGTTTTTTGACATAGCAATGGAATTAATTCCAAAAAATGATCCTGCACAATTTAATCAAGCGATTATGGAATTTGGTGCTTTGCAATGTGTGCCAAAAAACCCTGACTGCGGTATTTGTATTTTTAACGAAAGTTGTGCTGCTTTACAAAAAAATAAAGTTGGTATTTTACCCGTAAAATTAAAGAAGTCGAAAGTTAGAGATCGATTTTTGAATTACATTATATATGTAGATGAAAAAAATCAAACTCAAATTCAGAAAAGAACTGAAAAAGGAATTTGGCATAATCTATATGAATTTCCTTTAATTGAAACTGAAAAAGCAGAGAGTTTCGATTACATTTCTGAAAATTTGAATATTGAAAATAAAATTATTTCGATTCAAGAAATGAATTCTGAAAGCATTATTCACAAATTATCACACCAAAAACTGCACATCAAGTTTTGGAAAGTAACTATTAATAGATATCTAAAAAATGGAATTGATTTTGAAAAAATTTCATCTTTTCCATACCCAATTGTGATTGCTAATTTTCTAGAAAGAGAAATAGAAAATTTTATCTAAAAAAATTAATGTTCTATTTCTTGAAACTATTTATAACGCCACTCATAAACCCATTCAAATCAATTCCTTTATCTTCTTTTAGACCCATTCTAACAATTACTAAATCTTGAGACGGAAAAATAAAAACACGTTGCCCTTGAAAACCATTGCATGAAAACATATCTTTTGGAACATCTGGATAACGATTGCCAGTATTGAGCCAAAAGTGCGCTCCATAATCGCCCTTTGATCCAAAACAAGGCGTGGCTGCATATTTCACCCAACTTTCGTCAAGAATTTGTTCACCATTCCAGTTGCCTTTGTGCAAATAAAGCAAACCAAATTTTGCCCAGTCGCGCGTTGTCGCCCAAGCATAAGAAGAACCAACAAAATTTCCTGCCATATCGGTTTCAACAATCATAGAATTCATTCCGATTTTGTCAATCAAAGCCGAATACCAAAAATCTAAATATTCTTGATGGGTTTTAAATTGTTTTCGCAAAACTCCAGAAAGCAGGTTACTAGTTCCTGAAGAATAATTCCAGTGAGTATTGGGCTTGTAAATCGATTTTTTAACAATTTGTGATTTTGTCATGTCGTTTTCTAAAAACAACATTTTCGAAACATCAGATATTTTAGTATAATCTTCTTCCCATTCTAAACCAGAATTCATATGTAGCAAATCATTGATTGTAATTTTTTTACGCTCATCATTTTGCCATTCTTCAATTGGTGCTGGTTTGTTGACGTCTAACTTTCCTTGTTTTTGAAGAATTCCAAAATAGGCACTCAAAAGACTTTTAGTCATGGACCATCCCAAAATTTTAGAGTTTTTATCAAAACCTGTATCATATTTTTCAGCAATAATTTTGTTTTTATAAATGACTAAAACGGAGCGAGTACGTAGTTTTTTCTCTCCCTTTTTATCAAAAACACTAGTAACAGCATTATTTAATTTATTGTAATCTATATTTGAAAAAATGCTGTCTTTTGGTTCTAAATTTCCATACGGAAAAGGTAAATTGTTTTCGAGTTTGTTTCTTTTTGGAGTTTCATAGGGTTTTGATACATCAAAATCATCAGTAATTAAAGTCGCTCCCAATCCTTCTCGATAAATTGCTTTGCGTTCTTTCAAACCATAAACACTGCTCAAAGCAAATTTTCCAGAATCATCAACACTGTTTTTTGCTAAACGAACCAAATCAATATCATTATCGCTTTTTTCGATCATTTCGACCGATCTATTATCAAAAAAATGTCCTGAGGCCACACTTTTTGCCGAAAAACCAGAAATTAAATCAAGTTTTGGATAATTTGCATATACTAAATAGCCAATGGTAAGCAACAATACTAGAACGAAATATTTTAAAATTTTTTTCATACATCACAGATTTGATTGCAATTTAGAAAAAAATAAATTCAGAAGTTACGATTTAAACTAAATTCTAAAATAGTACTTAAACAAAAAATAAAAATTAGTGAATTATTGGCTAAAAATTATCATTATTGATTACTTTTGTATTTAGAATTTTTCTAAATAACTATGCTAGACATCCAAAAAATAAGAGCAGATTTTCCAATTTTGACTCAAAAAGTAAACGGAAAATCTTTAGTATATTTCGATAACGGTGCTACTTCGCAAAAACCGCAAGTAGTTATTGATGCTATATCAAAATATTACCAAGAAATAAATGCAAACATTCACCGAGGTGTGCATACTTTGAGCCAATTAGCGACAGATGCTTATGAAATTTCTCGTGAGAAACTTAAAAATCATATTAATGCAGAATTTGCTCATGAAGTCATTTTTACTTCTGGAACCACTCATTCTATTAATATTGTTGCAAATGGATTTTCTTCGATTTTAAAACCTGGTGATGAAATTTTAATTTCTGCCATGGAGCATCACAGTAATATTGTGCCTTGGCAAATGCTTTGCGAGAGAACGGGTGCGATTTTGAAAGTAATTCCAATGAATTTACAAGGTGAATTGGTGTTGGCAGAATTTGATAAATTACTTTCGGAGAAAACAAAGATTGTTACAGTAAACCATATATCGAATGCTCTTGGAACTTTAAATCCAATCAAATATATCATCGATAAAGCACATCAATTCAATGCAGCGGTTTTAATTGATGGAGCACAAGCAGTTCCTCATCTAAAACCAAATGTTCAAGATTTAGATTGTGATTTCTACGTTTTTTCGGGTCATAAAATTTGTGGTCCAACTGGAGTAGGAATACTTTACGGAAAAGAAGATTGGCTCAACAAACTCTCACCATACATGGGCGGAGGCGAGATGATTAAAGAAGTAACTTTCGCAAAAACAACCTATGCAGCATTGCCTCATAAATTTGAAGCAGGAACACCAAATATTGCTGACGGAATTGTGCTCGGAGCCGCAGTTGACTATATGAATTCAATAGGTTTTGACGAAATTGCCAAACATGAACATGAATTGTTGGTTTATGGAACCAAAAAATTATTAGAAATCGAAGGTTTAAAAATATATGGCGAAGCCAAAGAAAAAACATCTGTAATATCCTTTAATATCAATGGGATTCATCCCTATGATATTGGCACGATTGTAGATAAACTTGGAATTGCGGTTAGGACAGGACATCATTGTGCGCAAACCATCATGGATTTTTTCGAAATTCCAGGAACAATTCGAGCAAGTTTTGCGTTCTACAATACTAAAGAAGAAATTGATATATTTGTAGAGGCCATAAAAAAGGCAAAAATGATGTTGTCTTGAAAGAAGAAAAAAAATCAAGAAAATCTAAATTAAAAAAATTAAAAAAATGAAATTACTAACCATGATATTTTTATCGATTTTTCTTGGAAAAGGATGCGATTCAGAAACGGAACAAGATTTGAAAAATACTATCATTGAGTATACAGCAAACACAAGAGGTTTTTATCAAAAAATCGTAATTCAGAATCAAACTATTTCGGTTTCTAAAAATAGAGATGAAAAAAATATGCCTGTAGCAACAAAACTATCTGATGCAGATTGGAAATTTTTAGTTACTGAATTTCAGAAAATTAAACTTGATAAAATGTCTACCTACGTAGGAGCAACACAAAAAAGGTTTTATGATGGAGCAGCAATTGGGGATTTCAAAATTCTGCATAAGGAAAAAACGTATCAATCTGGAAGTTTTGATGCTGGAACTCCACCTGTAGAAATTGCAAAACTTGTAGACAAAGTAGTTGCTTTAGGAAATGCAAATTTCAAAGAATTAAAAAAATAGTAATGCAAATTAAAGAAATACAAGCCGAAATTGTTGATGAATTTTCTTTGTTCGATGATTGGATGGAGCGATATGAATATATCATTGAACTTGGTAAAAAACTACCAATGATCGAAGAGGAATTCAAAACAGAAAGTAATATTATCAAAGGTTGCCAATCAAAAGTTTGGTTGCAAGGCGAGCAAAAGGAAGGTAAAATTGTTTTTACAGCAGATAGTGATGCGATTCTAACAAAAGGAATTATTGCTATTTTAATCCGCACTTTTTCGAACCAAAAAGCAAGTGACATTCTAGATGCGAAAATGGATTTTATTGATGAGATAGGACTAAAAGAACATCTTTCTGCTACTCGAGCAAATGGGTTAGTGTCGATGATAAAACAAATTAAAATGTATGCTTTTGCATTCAATTCACAAAATTAGAATAAAAATGGAAGAATATAAAGATGAAATAAACTTGGGTGACAACGTTGTAAAGAAATTAAAAGGTATTTATGATCCAGAAATTCCAGTAGATATTTACGAACTTGGGTTGATTTACGATGTAATGATTAATGAGGATAATGATGTAAAAATCCTAATGACGTTAACATCACCAAATTGTCCTGTTGCAGAAAGTTTACCTCGCGAAGTTGAGGATAAAGTCAAAACAATTGCTGAGGTTAAATCTTGTGAAGTAGAAATTACTTTTGACCCACCATGGAGCAAGGATTTGATGAGTGAAGAAGCAAAATTAGAACTAGGAATGCTGTAAAGATTTTAGTATTCAATATCAACTCGAATTCTAATCAAAATATGGAAGAAATAATAAATAAAGTTGCCAATTCCGTTCTTGAGGTTTTTGATCTCGAGGATTATTATGTATCAGGGATTCGGAATCAAATTGATATTTCACAATGGTTATTAGAAGGGTTTTTGTTACGAGAAAAAGATTTTAGAGATCAATTAAAAAATCATGATTGGTCTCAATACCAAGATCAATATGTAGCCGTAAATTGTGCTACAGATGCAATTGTTCCTGCTTGGGCTATAATCTTAGTGACAGTTTATGCATCGCCTCATGCAAAAAAAATAGTTTCAGGAAATTTGAATGATTTAGAAACAGCGCTTTATCAAGAAATTTTATCAACATTAGATTATTCAATTTATGAAGATAAACCTTTGATTTTGAAAGGTTGTTCCAGAAAACCTGTTCCTGAGAGTGCCTATATTTTGGCAATACAATATTTGCAGCCTTATGCAAAAAGTATTATGTATGGTGAAGCTTGCTCTGCGGTTCCACTCTTTAAAAGACATAAATAGAAGATTTTAATGTAGTTGTGCAATAAAAATTTTGTTAAATTCGTTATAAGTGTTAAATTTGCAAAAAACTTAATACAAACAAAATGAAAAAATTATCATTATTATTGATTCTATTATCTACGTTTTCAGTCGTTAGAGCGCAAGAAACAGATAAAGAAATTATTGAAAGAACTGCAAAAGCTGCAGACAGATTAAAAGACGACACAGCAAATGGATGGAAAAAAGCAGGAACAATTTCTTTTTTGTTCAACCAATCTGCATTTAACAACGAATGGTCTGGGGGAGGAATTTCTAGTTATGCTGGAAATCTAACTATCAATTACGATTTCAACTACAAAAAAGATTCTTTTGTTTGGGATAATAAAATTTTTGGTGCTTATGGTTTAACACAAATCAAAGGTGCACCAAATGCAGTAAAGTCTGATGACCGATTGGAATTCACATCAATTGGTGGAAAAAAAGCAGGAGGATATTGGTATTACTCTGCATTCTTGAATTTCAGAACACAATTTGATTCAGGTTTTAATGCAGCCAACTTCAAAACCTCGCACTTTTTCTCACCAGCGTATTTGCAATTTGGACCTGGAATGTTATGGAAAAAAAGTGATAATCTCAAATTTAATATCACACCAGCATCTGTTAGAATGATTTTTGTAAACAAACAATTCACAGAATTTGGACCTGCATATGGAGTAGAGTTAGGAAAAACATCAAGAGTAGAATTTGGAGCAAGTTTTGCAGGATATTACAAATTAAACTTGATGGAAAATGTTTCTATGGAGAATATTTTGAATTTATATTCAAATTACTTAGACAAACCAAAGAATGTTGACGTTGATTACCAGATGAATTTGGTTATGAAAGTTAATAAATACATCTCTGCAAATTTATCATTACAAACTATTTATGATGATAACACAGTAACAGCAGTTCAAGTTCGCGAGGTTTTTGGTCTTGGAATAAACTATGGGTTTTAAAATTTTCTGAAATTAACTCAAAGCCTCTTTTATTTTTTTAAAGGAGGCTTTGTTTTTTTATGTACTTTTACAATGAAGTGGTTTTAACTTATTTGATTTAAGCGAAAAATAAGAATTTTTGTTTCAAATTTTAAGTTTTTATAACTGCATAGCATCGTTACGGAGTTCTAAAAAGTTGAAATTTGGGGCAAAAAGGCTATTTTGCAGCAAATTAAAATAAGTTTAAACCACTTCAATATCAAAGATTATTGTTAAACATATATTACAATTAATTGACGTTAGATGGAAAAATTAAAAATAGATTTAATTAAAGGGCAACACCTCAAATGGGTCGCAAATGTTAGATTATATATTGATGGTAAAATCGATTTAGATCGAAATTATCTGGCTTCTCATGTCGATAGCGAACTTGGCAATTTTTTTTATCCTGAAATAAAAGAAAAATTCGGTCAGTTCAAAGAATTACAAGTTATGGAAAATAGACTCAAAAAAATGCATATCAATGGTGATTTTATTTGGGAATATAAAAAGTCAAATAACTTTGAAATGATTGAAATCCATTTTACAGATATTAAAGTTATTTCTGAGAAAATGACTTTGTTATTTGAAAAGATTCAAAATTTTGTTGTTGAAACTGATTTTGAATCGGTTTTGTAGGTTTTAACGGTTTGATTTTTATTTTCATAAAAAGAATTTCAAAGTTATTCTTCAAGATCTGGTAAAAAAGAAATATCAATCCAATATTTTTTCAAGTTTTTCATATCAATCAATACCTTTATTTTCTTTTCTTTAATGAAGTTTGTTGGATCATACCAAATGTTTTCGCTCGTGAAAACATGTATTTTTTGAGTGGTTGGATTCTGCCATTGTGTTAGAATCTGATACGGATTTCGACCATTCACTTCAAATGCACTGTTAATTTTAACTTTTTGAAAATCGCTTTCAATCCTTGATCCATTTTGTTTTAGATAAGCAATTTTATCTTTTTTAAGTTTATCATTTAAAAAAAATCCAAAGCCGATTAATCCAAATACTAATCCAATTCCCCCAACAATTGTTGCTGCACCCCAAAGTTCAAAAAATGATTTTATTTTTGCATTTACTGGTTTTTGTGGTTCATAAAAAACAACTACCTTTTCTCCAATATCAAAACTTGCTGGACTACTACTAGAAGAGGATGTAAACTCAACTTCAATTCCATTTTGATCTTTAAAAGCGACTATAGGACTAAAAGTGTCCGAAGAATCATTAGAAGATTGAACACGAATTAATTCCACCACAACTCCATTTGTTGTGATTGCTTTTTCTATGAAATCACTGGTATTTTTATAAATAAAAAATGCACCAATTAGCATTCCTAATCCAATAAAACTAAAAATATATTTGATAATTGTTATTGCTTTCATATTTTTCCTTGTAAAGAATCAACTATTTGTTATAATTATTATTTAATGATTTCTTTTGGAGGGAATCATTTATTATGTTTTTTTTATTTGATCTCTTTGAAAGAGAATCATTTAGGTTATTTTTTTGAGAATTTTCAATAGGTGCTTGTTTACCCATGACACAACTCGAAACAAAGAAACTCATTAAAAGTAAAATTAAATTCAACGGTTTAAAGTTCAATTTCAACAATTTATTTTTGAAACTAAATTCCTTTTTAGAATCAAAAACTTGCGATTTTTTAAACTTTCCACAAACATCATTTGATTTATTGATTTCGAAATAGGTTTTAATTTTTTCATCCGTCATTTTAGTAAAATCAACTACTACATGATTACAAGACTCACAAAATCTGCCTTTTTGAGTTTTATTCATTTTGTTCCAATTTTCAGAACAAGGATTTGGTATCGTTATCATGTTAAATCTATTTTATAATTACTAACTAATCTAATTTATTTGTCAATTTTTCAAAAACTTTTTTAGCGCTTTTGCCTTCATATAAAATTTCATAAACGGCATCAATAATTGGAGTTTTTGCACCATGTTTTTGGTTCAATTCCCAAGCACTTTTGGAAGCATAATAACCTTCAGCAACCATACTCATTTCCATTTGAGCAGATTTTACAGTGTATCCTTTTCCAATCATGTTCCCAAACATTCGATTGCGTGAAAAAACAGAATAACCCGTCACTAATAAATCTCCCAAATACGCTGAATCATTGATATTTCGCTTCATTTTATGGACTTTTTTAATAAATTTTTTCATTTCCCGAATTCCATTACTCATCAAAACCGATTGAAAATTATCACCATATCCAATTCCGTGAGCAATTCCGGCTGCAATTGCATAAATGTTTTTGAGCATCGCAGCATATTCAGTTCCAATGATATCATCTGTAATTTTTGCTTTTATAAAATTTCCTGATAAACAATCAGCAACAATCTTTGCTTTTTCTGCATCACCACAAGCAATTGTCAAATAGGACAATCGTTCTAAAGCTACTTCTTCCGCATGACATGGTCCAGTAATCACCCCAATATTTTCAAAAGGAATATTGTAGGCTTTATTAAAATGTTCTCCAACAATCAAACTCGTTTCTGGAACAATTCCTTTTATAGCAGAAAAAATAACCTTACTATCAAGGCTTTCGGTCATTTTTTTGAGTTCACTCCCAACAAATGCAGATGGAACGGCAAAAATAATATAATCAGCATAAGCAATTGCTTCATTGATATTACTTGTTAATCTTAATTTTTTTAGATCAAACTCTACACCACTCAAATAATTTGGGTTGTGATGGTATTTTTTAATATGTTCAATTGCTTCTTCATTTCGCATATACCATGCAATTTCTGAAAGATTCACACACAACATTTTGGCAATTGCGGTTGCCCAACTTCCACCACCAATAACTGCAAACTTTGGATATACTATCATTTTAAATACGTTTCTAATCTTAAGAATTCAAATGTAATTAAAATACATTAAAATAATTAATTTTAAATTGAAAGTTCAAATTTAGAATCACTATTTTTAACTTATATTTATGATTGTCAATGCAATAACAATTAAATAATTACGTTTTTTTATTATATGAATTTTATATTGGTTTGTTTTATTCATATAAATAAAAGTTAGTTAAGTTTTGTTTTTGGGTTAAGTAAAAAGGCGTTCTCGAAAAAATTCGGGAACGCCTTTTGAAATTTTATGAATTCAGTTTAGTAACTCATCTCTACAATTTCTCTCACTTTTTCTAAAGTAATATTTTGTTTTTCGCCAAGTCCAAGCCATTTTCTTTCTTCAAAACGGTTTACAATAAAATTTGCTGTGTCTAGATAATCAGATGAAAATTCAGAAATTTTGGTTTCCATTCCCATTAATTTGAAAAATTCTATTGTTTTTTCGATGGCTTTTTCGGCTTTTTCATCAATTGAATTTCCTTGAACGTTAAAAATTCGTTCGCCATATTGTGCCAGTTTATCTTTTTTGGTTTCAAACATAACCTTGTATAGACTTGGTGCTATAATAGCCAATGTTCGGGCATGATCGATTTCGTACAAAGCGGTCAACTCGTGACCAATCATGTGGGTTGCCCAATCAGAAGGAACCCCTTTTTGAATTAATCCGTTCAAAGCCATGGTTGCACTCCACATAAAGTTAGATGCCAACTTATAATCCGTAGGATTTTCAACAACACTTGGTCCAATTTCTACCAAAGTTTGAAGTATACTTTCTGCAATTCGATCCTGTAAAATAGCATCATGCGGATAGGTCAAATATTGCTCCATAACATGAGTAAAAGCATCGACAACACCGTTTTGCAATTGTCTTTTTGGTAACGATGCAATCACGGTCGGATCGCAAATTGAGAATTTAGGAAACAAAGCACTTCCGCCCAAAACCAATTTTTCTTTAGTGGCTTCGATGGTTACAACTGAGCCTGAATTCATTTCAGAACCCGTTGCAGGCAAGGTCAAAACTACCCCAAACGGAATCACTTTTGACAAATCAGTGAACAAAACTCTATTTTTGAGAATGTCAACATGATTTCCTTGGTAATGAGTTGCACCCGAAATAAATTTTACACCATCGATAACGCTTCCGCCTCCAACGGCAAGTATAAAAGTAATCTTTTCTTTCTTGACAATTTCGACAGCATTCATCAAAGTTTCAAATCTTGGATTGGGTTCGATACCTCCAAATTCAATGATTTCAAATCCCTCTAAATTTTTGATAACTTGTTCGTGTACGCCATTTTTAAAAATGCTTCCACCACCATATGCCAACAAAATTTTTGAGCCTGCTGGAACTAAAGTGGATAATTTTTTTATTTGATCTTTACCAAAAACGTAGTTGGTAGGATTGTATAATTCGAAGTTTAACATTGTTTTTTGTTTAAAGTTTTAAAAGTTTAAAGTTAGTGAGTTTATTAAGAAAGTAATTTTAAATGTTTGTTAATTTAAAAAACCGCTAATTCACAGATTTTAATTAGTGAATTAGCGGTAAAATATTTTAAATACTATTATTTCAATTTCTGCAATTCCGCCAAAATCGCTTCGCCAACACCTTTTGCTGATTGCGGATTTTGCCCCGTAACCAAACGTTGATCCACTGTAACGTGTTCTTGCCACATTCCAGATTTTTCGAATTTTGCACCACGCTCAATCAATTTTGCTTCTAACATAAACGGCACAACGTTTTCTAGTTTAACAGCAATTTCTTCTTCGTTAGTAAACGAGTTTACTTTTTTTCCGTCTATTAAATATTTGCCATTACTTAATTTAATATTCACCAAACCCGCTGGACCGTGACAAACAGCACCAACAACGCCATTGGCTTCATAGATTCTAGTTGCAATAGTAGCAATTTCAGTGTTTTCAGGAAAATCCCACATGGTTCCATGTCCGCCAGCATAATAAATGGCTACATAATCTGATGGATTTACATCGGCCGGTTTCATCGAATTGTCTATTTTTGCTCTGTAATTTGTATCTTCCCAAAACAATTTGTTGGTTGCATCATTCAAATTTAATCCATCAACTGGTGGCGTTCCTCCTTTTGGAGATACAAAATCAATTTCGTAACCTGCATTTTTCAAAACTTCCCAAGTATGCGAAACTTCTCCAAGATAATAACCTGTTTTTTCGCCAGTGTTTCCTTTTTCAGCGTGGCTTGAAACCACAAATAAAATTTTCTTTTCCATTTTTTTGTTTTTTAATGATTGTGAATGGTTTGCATTAGAAAAAATAATGGCTAGCATTAGTATTCCTGATTTTAGTACATTTTTCATAATCGAATTAGTTTAAAATTATTAAGGCAAAGTTGGTAAAGAAAGGTTGTTTTAAAAATGATGAAAATCACTATTTTAATGTGACGAAAATCACATTTAAGTATAAACTAACAAAGGTTCATTAAGTCAATAACTCAATGAACCTTTTGTTTTCTGGTTAGGAATTTTTTATTTAAAACTTAATTTCTTGAATCAAAAAATTAGAAGTTTTAGTTGCTTTTGGATTAAAAATTTCGTCCAATTTGGCATTCAAAACATAATACTTTTTATTAACCACAATTCCTGTTGTTGGAAAAGTCATTTCGGTTGGAGCAGTTTTAATTGTTTTTGCCGAAATAAAATTATCATCAGATTTTAATTCATAAACCTCTTTTTTAGAATTTGAAATAACCACCAATTCATTATTAGCATCTAAAAATATTCCATCAGCACCTAACATAATATCCGAATTTATTTTGGTAATTTCTGTTGGATTTTTAATGGATACTTTATACAATTCGCCAGTATTAGATTGCGCTACAATCAAATATCCGTTAGGATGAACAACGATTCCATTTAAGTTAAAGCCTTCTTTTTTCCAATTATCAGATGTAGCAAAAATCGATGCTTTCCCTGCTTTTGTAACTTTATAAACAATTGGTGAGGCACTATTGGTTACATAACAATTGCCTTGAGCATCAAAATCAACATCATTTGCAAAATTTCCTGCATCTTTATTTAACGCACCTAAATCAGCAACAAATTTGCGTTTACCAGTTGTTAAATCATAAGCAATTAATTTGGCTAATTTCATTTGAGTTGTTGCATTGGTTTTTATAGAAACTCCAGGATCTGAAACACAAACATATAATAAATTCGCTTTTTCATTGGCGTGAATTCCGATAGAACTTACCAAATCTTTATCAGTAATAAATTCGGTGTAAACGCCTTTTCGGGTAACTTTACCAATTTTTCCATAATGTAAGGAACTTACGAAAAACACACCTTGTTTTTTGCTGTAAGCGATGCCTTCTGGATATAATTCGTTAGAATTGAATGCGATATTTTGAGCATTTGCTGATATAGCGAAAGTCAAAATGAATAGAAACTTTAATAAATTTTGCATGATTTTTAGTTTAATTTGAAGTACAAAAGTAAATTGAAATATTGACTTGAAATGTGACGAAAATCACAAATTAAGTTTTTGAAATTAATTTAACCAAATATATATTGGTCTTAAGTTTTTTAAACCATTAAGGAATTTAGTCTGATTAAGTCTTAATTAACTTAATTCCTTAATGGTTCAAATAATGAATTTGAGTTATAAATTTTATTTTTTAGAAGAAAATCGACTCAACGTTTCTCGAGAAACACCAAGATAAGAAGCAATCAATGCTTTTGGTACTTTTTGAATCAAAACTGGATATTGTTTCACTAATTTTTCATAACGTTCTTGCGGATTATTATTCAATAAGGTTAATAATCGTTGTTGTAAAGCCACATAACCAGCATTGGATTTTTTTCTGAAAAAATGCTCCATTTTGTGCATTTCTGAACATAATTTTTCACGGTTTACTAGCGACAAACACAACACTTCAGCATCTTCAAAACAATCTACATTGATAGTTGCAGGAATTTGATTGAAATAGGAATTGTAATCAGTTATCCACCAGTTTGTTGTTGCAAATTGCATGATGTATTCTTTGCCATCGGGGTTCAAATAATAAGATTTTAAAAAACCACTCAATACAAAATAATCGTTTGGCACCAGATCATTTTCTTGAATAAGAAATTGGTGTTTTTTGATTTTTTTGGTCGTAAAATGCGATAAAACATACTCGAATTCCGAATCGGAAAGTGGTGTTATTTCTTCAATTTGTTGGCGTAGAATGTGCATTTTGTTTTTTAGATTTACAAATATACTAATTTACTTATTTATGTTACGAAAACATTTATATTTGTGTAAATCTTACGCATTACTACAATGTCAGAAAATCAAAATATTAGAATAGCCGTCGATGCGATTGTTTTTGGTTACCAAAACAATCAATTGTTTGTACTTTTAATTCAACAAAAATTCGGAACCGAAACTTCGTATTGGGCTTTGCCTGGTGGATTGGTTCAAAATAATGAATCGCTTCACGATGCCGTAAATCGAGAATTAAAAGAAGAAACCAATGTCGAAGTCAATTACCTAGAACAACTTTTTACGTTTGGCGATAACGTAAATCGCGATCCAAGAAACCGAGTAATTTCGGTGGCTTATTTCGCATTGGTAGATTCCTCTAAACTCGAAATTAAAGCCGATTCTGATGCCGAAAAGGTGCAATGGTTTTCCGTTGATAAAATTCCGAGTTTGGCATTTGACCATAATTCAATGATTGAAAACGCCATAATTCGATTAAAATCAAAACTATCCTACCAACCCATTGGTTTTGATTTGTTGCCCAAAAATTTTCTTTTTTCGGATGTTGAAAATTTGTATTGCACCATTCTTGAAAAAGAAATTGACCGTAGAAATTTTAGAAAAAAAATGTTGAGTTTCGGAATAATCGAGGAAACCAATGAGTTTTCTCCAGCAAAAACGGGTCGTCCAGCCAAATTATTTCAATTTAATAACAATAAATACCAAGCGTTTTTAAAAGAAGGTTTTCACTTCGAAATTAAATTTGCGTAAATTTTACACTAAATATTTTTTTATTCAAATATTTCGTTTTACATTTGCGTAATAATAACACAAATAAAATAATTATGATACTCAATTTAGATAAAAATTTCAGTCCGTTAGGAAACGAAAAAGAAATTAATTTTCAAAGTTTTACTTTTTCTGGCGGAGAACCACATATAAAAATTCAATCTGATTTTGACACAAACGAGATTGTAACCATTACTCATCGTTTAAATTCGTTTAACGATTTGGGTTTGCTTTTTGTAACTGTTGATGCTTTAAGAAGAATGGAAGTGAAAACGATTAATCTTTTTATTCCTTATTTTCCAGCAGCACGACAAGATAGGGTTATGATTCCTGGAGAACCATTATCCGTAAAAGTGTATGCAGATATTCTAAATGCGATGCTATTCAATAAAGTAACCGTTTTCGATGCGCACTCAGAAGTTACTCCAGCATTAGTAAACAATTGCGAGGTGATTCCTAATCACAAATTTATTTACGAAGTTTTAAAAACCATTGGTAATAATGTTAAACTTATTTCTCCTGATGGTGGTGCATTAAAGAAAATATACAAAGTATCAGAATTTTTAGGCGGAATTGAAGTAGTTGAATGTAGTAAAAGTCGTGATGTAAAAACAGGTAAATTATCAGGGTTTAAGGTTTATAATGACGATTTACAAGGAATGAATTGTTTGATTGTTGATGATATTTGTGATGGTGGCGGTACTTTTATTGGTTTAGCCGAAGAATTGAAAAAGAAAAATGCTGGCAAATTATACTTGGCAGTTAGTCACGGAATTTTCAATAAAGGTTTTGATGATTTGAAATGCTTTGATGGGATTTTTACAACGGATTCGTTTAGGGATTTTGAGAAAAATGAGGTTACTCAAATACAACTAAAACAACTATTATGAAATACGATATAAAAAACATCAACCCAGAAAATAAATTTCTATTCTTTTGGGGACATCAACCTTCAAAGGATGGGACGATTACAAAAACCTGCTTCAGCCAATGGTGGCAAAGTCTATTTATTGTAGATAAAATAGAATACAAATCTGCAGAACATTGGATGATGGCAAAAAAAGCAATATTATTCAATGATAAAGAAACTTTCGAAAAAATAATCCATTGTAAAACGCCAGCCGAAGCCAAAAAATTGGGTAGAGAAGTTAAAAATTATAATGATGCTATTTGGTTAGAAAACAGATTTGAAATTGTAAAAGAAGGAAATTTACATAAGTTTAGTCAAAACAAAGAGTTGTTAGAATTTCTACTGAATATAAATCAAGAGATTATCGTTGAAGCAAGCCCAGTTGATCCAATATGGGGAATTGGAATGGCAAGTGATCATAAGGACGTAAATAATCCTGAAAAATGGAAAGGTTTAAATTTATTAGGCTTTGCCTTAATGGAAGTTAGAGATGAATTAAGGAACTAGAAAAATGAAAAAAATTGAATATCATAAAGATATATTCATTATTGAAGATTTTTTATCAAAATCAGAATGCAACGAACTTATTGCAATTAGTGAAAACATAGGCTTTGAAGAAGCAAAAGTTCAGACAGGAAATAATGAACAATCGATTATGAAAAGTGTTCGTAACAATGATAGAATATTATATAAAAATCAAGATTTAGCCCATAAATTATTCGATAAATCAAAACCTTTTTTAGAACAAAAAATTGGTTTATATGATATTGAAGATTTAAACGAAATGTTTCGTTTCTATAAATATAGCGCTGGACAACGATTCAAAATGCATATTGATGGAAGTTTTGAAAGGAATGATTTAGAATGTAGTTTTTATACTTTTCTGATTTATTTAAACGATGATTTTGAAGGTGGAGAAACAGAATTTAAAGATTTATTTACAATTAAACCTAAAACTGGTTCTCTGTTAGTTTTTCTTCATCCATACAAACACGAAGGTAAAATCCTTTTGAACGGGAATAAGTATGCACTGAGAAGTGATGTAATGTATAGATTGAATAACTAATTTTTGAAATGAAAAATATATATAAAGCACCCGAAAACATTGAAGAAAGAGATAAAAACAAAAAATCTATTTTCCTTGCTGGCTCAATTGAAATGGATAAAGCAGTTAATTGGCAAAAGAAATGCGAAGAATTATTGTCAGAAAAATATATTCTTTTTAATCCTAGAAGAGATTCTTGGAATAGCAATTGGGAACAATCAATTGATAATCCTCAATTTAAAGAACAGGTTATATGGGAACTCCATGCTTTAGAAAAAGCCGATATCATTATTATGTTTTTTGCTGCTGATACAAAATCTCCTATTTCATTACTTGAATTAGGCTTATTTGCACATTCTGGCAAACTAAAAGTAGTTGTTCAAGAAGAATTTTGGAGAAAAGGAAATATTGATGTTGTTTGTGAAAGATACAGTATCAAACAGTTTAAAAGTTTAGAGGAATTAGCAGAAAATTTAATTAAATGAAAACAATAACATTATACCGACCAGTGGGACTAAAAGAAATGGAGTTAATTGCTCAAAGTAATTACAGTTTATTTCCACCAAGGTTAGAATGGCAACCCGTATTTTACCCAGTAATGAACCAACAATATGCAGAACAAATCGCCAAAGAATGGAATACTCCAGATGAGTTTTCAGGATATTGTGGAGTTGTAACTTCTTTTGATGTAGATAAAGAATATTTGCAACAATTTGAAATTCAAAATGTAGGAGACAAAACGCATAATGAATTGTGGATTCCTTCTGATGAGTTGACTAATTTTAATAAAAATATTGTGGATAAAATTAAAATAGTTAATGCTTTTTTTGGAGAAAATTACAAGCAATCTTCTAATTTAGAATTGAATACCATATTAAATAATTTTAAAAAATGATAATTAAACTCATCCAAGGCGACATCACAAAAATGACAACTGATGCTATCGTAAATGCAGCCAACACATCATTATTGGGCGGTGGCGGTGTGGATGGTGCCATTCATAGAGCAGGCGGAAAACAAATTTTGGATGAATGTGTTAAGATAAGAAACAAACAAGGCGGTTGTAATATAGGCGAATCAGTAATTACAACCGCAGGAAATTTGCCTTCACAATATGTAATTCATACTGTTGGTCCAGTTTGGAATGGTGACAAAGAAGAAAAGAAAGAATTATTAGCCAATTGCTATAAAAATTGTTTAACAGTTGCAGAAAACAAAAAATTAAAATCGATTGCTTTTCCTAATATCAGCACAGGGATTTACCATTTCCCTAAAGAAAAAGCAGCAGCAATCGCTATTGAAATAATAAAATCATTTTCGTACAATTTTATTGAAGAAGTGACCTTTGTGTGCTTTGATGAAGAAAATTATAAGTTGTATGAAAAAGGTTTACAATAAATGAAAATTATGAATGAAAAAATAACAAAAGATACAAGCAAGTTTCTTAGTTTAGTACTAAGACATGCTCCAGAAAAAATACAATTGCAACTCGATGAAAACGGATGGGCAAATGTAACAGAATTGATTACACAATGTAATAAATTCCACAAAAAAATAAATTTAGAATTACTAAATTATGTAGTTGAAACGAACGATAAAAAACGTTTTGCTTTCAACGAAGATAAAACTAGGATAAGAGCCAGTCAAGGACATTCTATTTCAGTTGATTTAGATATTGAAGCGGTAGTTCCTCCTGATTTTTTATATCATGGCACAGTAGATAAGTCTTTAGAAGCCATCAAAACTCAAGGTTTACAAAAAATGACTCGACAACATGTTCATTTAAGTCAAGAAAAAGAAACCGCAATAAAAGTAGGAAGTAGGAGAGGAAAACCAATTATATTAGTTGTAAACACAAAACAAATGCATCAAGACGGTTTCGCATTTTATTTATCAGAAAATAAAGTTTGGTTGACAAATGAAGTACCTTCGAAATATATAATTTTTTAAAAATGAAAAGAACACTTGTTTTCGGCGATATTCATGGCGGATTAAAAGCACTAATTCAACTACTGGAAAGAGCAAATGTTTCTCAAACCGATCGATTAATTTTTTTAGGAGATTATGTCGATGGTTGGAGTGAATCTGCACAAGTTATTCAGTTTTTAATCGATTTAGAGCAAAACCAAGAATGCATATTTATTAGAGGAAATCACGATGTTTGGTGTCATGATTGGCTAAGAACAGGGGAAATAAATGATAACTGGTTTCACCATGGAGGAAAAATTACTTTAGAAAGTTATATGGATTTAGAAACAAAATCACAACATCCAGATTTCTTTGCAAAAATGAAAGATTATTATATTGATGAGAAAAACAGACTTTACATTCATGCTGGTTTTTCTTCAATGCATGGCCCAAGTAAAGAGCATTATCAAACCAATTATTCTTGGGACAGAACCCTTTGGGAAATGGCATTGACAATGGACAAAAGAATCGAAAAAGATTCAAAATCATATCCAAAAAGATTATTGCTTTTCAATGAAATTTATATTGGTCATACACCAACATTAAACTATGATGTTGAATTTCCAATGCAAGGTTGCAATGTATGGAATGTAGATACGGGTGCAGCATTTTATGGTAAACTATCGTGCATAGATATTGATACAAAAAAATGTTTTCAAAGCGATAAACTTGTGGATTTATATCCAAACGAAAAAGGAAGAAATTAAACTTAAATAATTAAAAAAATGAACCCATTACTCCTTACAGACGGCTACAAAGTCGATCACCGCAGACAATATCCAGATAATACAACGCTAGTATATTCGAACTGGACACCAAGAAAATCAAGAATTAATGGCGTAGAAGAAGTGGTTTTCTTCGGATTGCAATATTTCTTAAAAAAATACATTATCGAAGATTTTGATACACATTTTTTCAAACGCCCAAAAGCCGAGGTTGTAGCAAAATACAGCCGCCGAATTAATAATTATTTAGGTGAAAACCAAGTCGGAACCAAACATATCGAAGATCTACACGATTTAGGTTACATTCCAATGGTTTTTAAAGCCTTACCTGAAGGTGCTAGCGTGCCTATTCGTGTGCCAATGTTCACGATGTATAACACCAAACCTGAGTTTTTTTGGTTGACTAATTATTTCGAAACTTTGTTATCAGCGGTAGTTTGGTTGCCTTGCAATTCGGCTACAATTGCCAAACAATATCGTTTGGTTTTAGATAAATATGCTAATGAAACTTCTTCTATACCAGAATTTGTAGATTGGCAAGGTCACGATTTCTCTATGCGCGGTATGGGCGGAATCGAAGCCGCTATAACTTCTGCAGCAGGACACTTATTAAGTTTTACAGGAACAGATACGATTCCAGCAATTGAGTTTTTCGAGGAATATTACAATGCCAATTCTGATGTAGAATTAATTGGTGGTTCAGTAGCAGCAACCGAACATTCCGTAATGTGTATGGGAACAACCGAAGGCGAATATGAAACTTTCAAACGTTTAATTTGTGATATTTATCCAAAAGGAATCGTGTCAATCGTATCAGATACTTGGGATTTATGGAAAGTGCTGACCGATTATTTACCTCGACTAAAACAAGAAATAATTTCTCGCGAAGGCAAAGTAGTGGTGCGTCCTGATAGTGGCGATCCAGTTGATATTATTTGTGGCAATCCAAACGGAAAGACCGAACAAGAGAAAAAAGGCGTAATCGAATTACTTTGGGATGTATTTGGCGGAAGCACAAATGCTAAAGGTTTCAAAGAATTGATTCCACAAATCGGAGCAATCTATGGAGATAGCATCACGGTTGAAAGAGCCACAAATATTTGTGAAAGACTCAAACAAAAAGGTTTTGCATCGACTAATGTGGTTTTAGGAATTGGTTCATTTACCTATCAATACAACACTCGTGACACTTTTGGTTTTGCCATGAAAGCCACTTATGGTGAAGTTAATGACGAAGGAAGAGCCATTTTTAAAGATCCAATTACTGATGATGGTACCAAAAAATCGGCTAAAGGATTAATGAAAATTGAACTCGAAAACGGAAAATATAAATTAATTGACCAAGTTTCTTGGGAACAAGAACAACAAGGCGAATTGAAAGAAGTTTTTAGAGACGGAAAACTTTTAATTAACCATTCGTTAATTGAAATTAGAAAACAAGTTGCTGGGAAATAAGTTAATTGAAAAACGAAAATGGGTTTTCTAAATAAATTATTCGGAAATAAAGACCAATCAGTTAACCCAATTGTTTCTAAAAAGCAATTGGGTTCAATAACGGTTATCGGAAATAAAATTGTTTACATTGACAATGAAAACAATTCTGAAATCAATATTGATAAAATTGAATATGTTTATGAAACCACTACTAATTATAATGGTGCTGCTTTATTTGTGTACGATGGAAAACAGCATTATTTATCTAAAAAATTAGACGATTTTGAAGAAATTTATGTTTTTTTATCCGAAAAATTAAATTTTGAAAAAACTTCTTCCAAAAATTTTAAAGAAAAAAAGGAAATTTATAGAAGAAAAAGAAATTCTAATTTTCAAATACTATCCAATCAAAATTACGAAGATTATCATTTAGGTTTTGAAATTCAATCTGCTGAACCCGAATTTATTTCTTGGGATGTAACATTTGCCGAATTAGAAAAGAATGAAAATCTCAATATTGAAATTTCTAATTACGACCAAAAAATGTTTGTTTTCAAATATCCAATTCGCATTGGTAATATTATTCTAGAAAATTTCATGTTTTATGAAACTATTTTCAGAAAAGATATTCCAGTTTTGTCATTTAACTCCGATTGTTACGACGACCAAAGTTCCGACAAAAGTTTTTATGATTTAAAACATTTTTTGTCAAAAAACTTAAAAAAAATAGAGCCTTTTTGGGAAAGAGATGATAGCAATAATTGCACTTTTAATGCGAACGGAATGCATTTCGGAATGTATTATTGGTATGATTCTGATTATGCTTTTAACTCAGGCTATACTTCTTTTAGAGTCGAAAATTGCAAAGATTATCTAGAATTATTAATAGATTTAGAATATGAAAATAAAATTTCAATTGATAAATATTTGATTTTTAAAGAGAATTTTAGAAACAATAGCAACTATAAAACCAACCCAAATGTGAAACGAATTCCTGAAAAAATCAGTGATTTATTTTCAAATAAATCAGGAATTTGGATTGATAATTCGAACCGTAAAATTGGTTTTGCAGATAAAAATCAATCACAAACTTTTGATTTAGAAAACCTGAAAAGTATTGCCATTCAAAATGTTGCACCAGCAAAAGGTGGTGGTGGTTGTTATTTAGAATTAAATTTTCAAAATGAAAAATCGAGTTTTTCAATTTTTGAAGGCAATTATAAAGAATTAGATAAATATGCCATTCGAATTGAAGAGATTACTAATAAAAAAGTAACTTTCTCAGAAGAATATAATGATTGCTGATTTTTATTACTTCTGATAAAATCCACTTTTATCTAAATATTCCCAAACTTTATTTGGCAAAAGTGGTTGTATATTTTTTCCAGTTTTAATATTTTCTCGAATAAAAGTTGAGGAAATTTCTACAATCGGAGCATTGATAATATGAATTTTCGGATGATTCTTAAATTGAGTATTTTCTGAATCAGATGAGATGCGTGGGTAAACATAAATCTGATGATTATCTAAAATAGTTTCGTAGTTTTTCCATTTATGAAAATTCTTCAAATTATCTTCGCCTATAATCAATGAAAACTCATTTTTAGGATATTTATCTTGCAAATGTGCTAAAGTATTGACGGTATAATTGGGCTGTGGTAATTTAAACTCAAAATCAGAAGGTTTTATTTTTGGAAAATCTTCAGTTGCTAAATGGACCATTTCCAGACGATTAGCATCTTTTAGTAAAGTATTTTTTTCTTTATGCGGATTGTGAGGAGTAACCATCATCCAGATTTGATCTAAGTCTGAATGTTCTGCCAAATGATTAGCAATTATTAAATGTCCAACATGAATTGGATTGAATGTTCCGAAGTATAGGCCTATTTTTTTTGACACGGATTTCACAAATTTACACGAATAAAAATCTACAAGTAATTTTCACAAATTTCGTGTAAATTTGTGAAATTCGTGTCAAACTATTTCAAAAAATCTTTAACCAATTCAAAAGCATCATTTTTAGCAACATCAAGATCATAATTTTTAATGATTTTATCAAATTGTGGAGCAGTTGCCAACTCGATTGATGCTTTGGCAATGCGCATATTTATTTTATCATCACTTTCGGTAGAGCGTTTTTTCAAGCGAATTTTAAGTTCATCAATACTTGGTGGTTTGACAAAAACGGCTAATGTCTCTTGTGGAAATTTTGATTTTATTCGTAGTCCGCCAGCAACATCGATATCAAAAATTACGTTTTTGCCTAATGCCCAAATGCGTTCGATTTCGGTTTTCAATGTGCCGTAGAAATTATCACGATATACTTCTTCCCATTCCAAGAAATCTTCGGCTTTGATGTGTTTTTTGAATTGCTCGGTCGAAATAAAATAATAATCTTTTCCGTTCACTTCTTCACCACGAGGATCTCGCGATGCAGCCGAAATTGAGAATTCTAAATTCAATTCGTCAATGCCTAACAAATGCCTAACGATGGTTGTTTTACCTGAACCCGATGGTGCCGAGAATACTATTAATTTTCCTTTTTTCATTTATGTTTTAATTATCTAAAAATAGATTTTTTTTTTGAACCATTAAGTAATTAAACTTCATTAAGAGTTACAAATATTAATTAAACTCAGTATTCAATAGATAAATATATTAAAAAGTTAGAGCGAATAAAGCAGTCTTACTCTATCAACATCTAAACTTCCATCAACTGGAATTTCTAAAAAATAATCCAATTGCCATTTTTGCGTTTTTTTTGCTTGTTTACTTTCGGTAATATCCCATTTTGGATAAACTCGAATGGCTCTTTTTCCTTCTTTCTTGTCAGATACAATTCCTTTTTCGATTAAAACCGATTTCGGAAAAACAAATTGTCCAAATTGAGTTTCGCTTTTTACATTAATAACAAATAAATCAATAGTATCTGAAATTTCGAATGGTTCAATGACGTTTTTTTCTATATTTCGTTTCCACAAAGTTACAAATTGACCTGTTTTTGTAGGTGTAATTTTCGCTTGACGGAAAAGCATTTTCTTATTATCAATTTCAAAACGATACGCACAATATTCCGAACTTTCCTTTTCTATTTCGATATTTGATAATTCAAAACAGCATTTATTATAAAGTAATTCGTTGGTTTCGGATAAAATCTTATTCATTTAAAACTACAATCTACAATACGTTAAGAACTTGTTCCTTAATTTTTTCTAATTCGTCTTTCATCATCACGACCAATTTTTGCATTCCTGCATGATTTGATTTTGAACCCAAAGTATTGATTTCGCGACCCATTTCTTGTGTAATAAAACCTAGTTTTCTACCATTGGCTTCATTACCTTTTATAGTTTCCAGAAAATAATCCAAATGATTGGTCAAACGCACTCTTTCTTCGGTTACGTCTAATTTTTCGAGGTAATAAATCAGTTCTTGTTCGAATCGATTTTCGTCAACATTTACTTTTAATTCGGCAATTGCAGTTTGTAATTTGTCTTTTATATTCTGAATTCTTTCTGGATCGAGTGCAATTGCTTCGGCTAAATATTGACGAATATTTGAAATTCTTAACTGAAATTCTTTTTCTAACGAAAGTCCTTCCGCTTGACGGAAATTAAGAATATTGTCTAATGCTTCTTGAATAACTTTTTGAATCTCCAACCAATCATTTTCGTCAATTTCTTCACGCTCCACTTTCATGGCATCGGGCATTCTTACTGCCATTTTCATCAATTCGGTTTCATCTGCACTTGCATAAACGTCACGAAGTTGAGCGATATATGCTTTCATTATTGGCACATTAACTTTGGTCGAAGTTTGCTCGGAAGTACTTTCTAGAAAAACTGAAAAATCTATTTTTCCACGTTCTAATTTCAAAGCGATTTCATTGCGAACGCTTAGTTCCATTTCTCGATAGGTTGATGGTAATCGAGTGTTTAAATCTAAACCTTTGCTGTTTAGTGATTTTACTTCGACAGTTATTTTTTTAGTTTCGAGTTGCAAAGTTGCTTTACCAAAACCAGTCATGGATTGTATCATATTTCTGAATTGTAATAACTACAAATGTAATTTAAATTTAGGATTTAGGATTTAGGATTTAGGATTTTTTCTGAGTCACTAAATAAACACCAAAAAATATCAAAACTGCCGATACGATTTTTACAAAACTAAGTTCGTCTTTTCCAACGCTAATAGCAAATATTGTTGCAAAAACAGGTTGTAAATAAATAAAAACGGCAACTGTTGTTGGTTTTAATTCTCGCATGGAAAGTAAATTTAATAAATAAGTAAAAAAGGTCGAAAACAAAACTACGAATCCTATTTTCCAATAAATATCTGTTGAAATAACTTGCCAATTTACGGCTTGAAATTCAGAATATCCAAAAGGTAAAACCATCAAAAATCCTAAAAGATAAATCCATTTTACGAACGAAAATGCGTTGTATTTATCCATTAATTTTCTAACGGTTATCAAATAAAAACCATAAGAAACAGCATTTATAAAAACTAGAAAATTCCCCAAACTAGCATTAGTTGCGTTACCAATTGATTTTCCGTAAAGAATCAGAAAAGCAGTTCCGATAAGTCCTAAAACAATTCCAAACACTTTGAGTTTTTGCATGCGTTCTTTCATAATTATTGAGGAAAGAATTAGCACAATTATGGGTGTAGAAACCATAATTACTGATGCCGAAATGGGCGAAGTATAACTTAATCCTTTGAAAAAAGTAAGCATGTTTAACGCCACTCCAAAAAAAGCACAAGCAATTATTCTGGGAAAATCTTGAGGTTGTATTTTCTCGGTTTTGATGAAAAAAGATACTATCCAAAATAAAGTAGTAGCGCCAAAAACCCGCAAAACAATAAATCCGTAGGCGTTTATGTAAGTTGGCATTACATCTTTGGCAATTGTAAACGTTAATCCGTAAATTAAGGAAACAATTGTTGCGCCAATTAATGCGAGGTTTCTTTTAGACATTTTAAAGTTTTGGTTTTAAGGATTATTCTAAACCTAAACTTTTGATTAAATCTCGAATTTCTTTATCAGAAATGTTTTCATCGTCAGATTTATCATAGATTGAAAGCAAATAAACAGTTTTGTTTTGAATATAAACATAAGTAATTACTCTTGCTCCACCACTTTTGCCTTTTCCTTTAGAAGATATTGACATTCTAATTTTGAAACAATTTTCAATAATTTCGATACCCGTTTTTGGATTTTCTTCTAATTCATCAAGAAAATCTCCATAATCTTTAGATATAGATCGATGTTTTTTTGATAATGATTTTAAATCACGATTAAAAGATGGAATTGCAACAATTTTATAACTCATCTAACAA
Source organism: Bacteroidota bacterium (assembly GCA_031431275.1). GTDB lineage: Bacteria > Bacteroidota > Bacteroidia > Flavobacteriales > Flavobacteriaceae > Flavobacterium. Next base: position 16,670 of record JANPDC010000022.1, on the reverse strand, counting down.
TTCTCTAGCTGGTCTTCCTTCTAATTTTCCTGATTTTATTAGTTTCATTTCTTCAACAGCCACACGAATATTTTCAAGAATTTGGGCTTTGGTCAAGTTAGGTTCTTCCCAAGCGGCAAGGTTTTTATATTGCGCTTTCATTTGCTTCCATTCATTAATTGGAATATAAACACCAGCCTTTTTGCCTTTTTCGTTTTGTATAAATTGTAAACTCATGATAAAAGATTAAGGTACAAATATAGTCATTTTATAGATTATTTTCAAATGCTTTGTATACCTGCAACATATTCTGCTGCGAATTTCCTATGTAAATTTTATTATTAATAATAAAAACTGGGCGACTCAAAAAAGTATAATGTTCTAGAATGTATTTCTTATAATCGTCTTCGGTTAAGTTTTTATTTTTTAAATCCATAGATTTATACAATTGTGCTTTTTTGCTAAAAAGTGCCTCATAACTTCCTGCAAGTTCTCTCATTTCTTCTAATTCTGAAACTGAAATCGGTTCTTGTTTAATATCATGAAAAGCCAAATTAATTCCTTTTGGCAACGTTTTGATAATTTTTCGGCACGTGTCGCACGAAGCGAGATACAATATTTTGTCCATACTGCAAAGTAACTTTATTTTTGGGATAAAATTCATTAGTTTTACTAAAAATTTAAACTCATGGAAACCACTTTACGCATTTTTGAAAACAACCGAAATGTTTATTTACGATTATTAGAATCGTTTACTTTAGAACAATTAAATACAATTCCGCAAGGTTTTAGCAATAATATCATTTGGAATATTGCACATATAATAGTTACTCAACAAATATTAGTTTACAAACTTTCAGGTTTGCCATTATTGGTTTCTGATGAAATAGAAGAATTATATAAAAATGGATCAAAACCAACTTGCAAAACAACACAATTAGAAGTTGATGAAATTAAAAACTTACTTTTAAATACAGTTGCCAGAACAAAAACTGATTTTCAAACTCCAAATTTCTTTGCGAATTATAATGAGTTTACAACCAAAAGTACTGGTTTTACAATTGACAGTGCCAAAACCGCTTTAGAATTTAATAATTTTCATGAGGGTGTTCATTACGGGATTATATTGCAGATGAAGAAGTTTTTATAGTTTTTGATATTCAACAATAGTTAAACTCATTTAAACTCATTATAAATTATTAAAAAAACATTGTAGTATTTTGCAAATTGCAGTATTTTTGTAGCATAATACATAATCTTAACAAATATCATGAGCGATTCTACCGTATTAAAGTCTTCAATTGCAAAAAAAGTAGCAATGGCACTTTCAGGACTTTTCTTAATTCTTTTTTTGGCACAACATTGTTTCATCAACACAACATCGTTATTTGGACAAGAAACTTTTAATATGATTTCTCATTTTATGGGAAATAATCCTTTGGTTCAGTATATAATTCAACCAGTTTTGATTGTTGGTGTGATTTTTCATTTTATAATGGGATTTGTTTTAGATTTCAAAAATCGTTCGTCAAGACCAATTGGTTATGCAAAATATAATGGAGGAGCCAATGCAAGTTGGATGTCAAGAAACATGATAATTACAGGATCAGTAGTTTTAGCCTTCATTGGGTTGCATTTTTATGATTTTTGGTTTCCAGAAATGATTTATAAATATGTGGATGTAAACCCGTTAGTAGAAGACAGATATTATGAAGAACTAATTCACAAATTCGAAAGTTTACCAAGAACAATTATTTATTGTATTTCATTTGGGTTACTCGCTTTGCACTTGTGGCATGGTTTCAACTCTTCGTTTCAATCTGTTGGGTTCAATAACAAATATTCAAAATCACTGAAAACATTTGCAAAAGCATTTTCGGTAATCGTTCCATTATTGTTTGTAGTTATAGCATTAGTTCATCATTTTAATAATTAAATTAGTATGGCATTAGATTCAAAAATTCCAAGTGGAGCCATTTCAGACAAATGGACCAATTATAAAAATCATATTAATCTGGTAAATCCAGCCAACAAACGTAATTTAGATATTATTGTTGTAGGAACTGGTCTTGCTGGTGGTTCGGCTGCGGCAACGTTGGCAGAATTGGGTTATAACGTAAAAACATTTTGTTTCCAAGATTCGCCTCGACGTGCGCATTCAATCGCTGCTCAAGGTGGAATTAATGCTGCAAAGAATTATCAAGGCGACGGAGATTCAACTTTTCGTTTGTTTTATGATACTGTAAAAGGTGGCGATTATCGTGCCCGCGAAGCCAATGTGCATCGTTTGGCAGAAGTTTCGACCAACATTATCGACCAATGTGTGGCGCAAGGCGTACCTTTTGCTCGCGAATATGGTGGACTTTTGGACAATCGTTCGTTTGGAGGAACATTAGTTTCTAGAACTTTTTATGCGAAAGGACAAACAGGACAACAATTACTATTAGGAGCCTATTCGGCAATGAACCGTCAAATTGCTCGTGGAAAAATAAAATCACACAACCGTCACGAAATGCTAGATTTAGTAATCGTAAACGGAAAAGCACGAGGTATTATTGCTCGTGATATGGTTTCTGGAAAAATCGAACGTCACTCGGCGCATGCAGTTGTTATTGCATCTGGCGGATACGGAAACGTATTTTTCTTGTCAACTAATGCCATGGGAAGTAACGTAACTGCGGCTTGGAAAATTCACAAAAAAGGTGCGTTTTTCGCAAATCCTTGTTACACACAAATTCACCCAACTTGTATTCCAGTTTCTGGAGATCATCAAGCAAAGTTGACTTTAATGTCAGAATCTTTGCGTAATGACGGTCGTATTTGGGTTCCTGCAAAAGCCGAAGATGCGCAAGCCATTCGAGAAGGAAAAAAGAAACCAACAGAATTAAAAGAAGAAGATAGAGATTACTTTTTGGAACGACGTTATCCAGCGTTTGGAAATTTGGTTCCACGTGATATTGCATCTCGTGCTGCCAAAGAACGTTGCGATGCAGGTTTCGGAATAAATAAAACTGGTGAAGCGGTTTATCTAGATTTTGCCGCAGCGATTCTTCGTTACGGAAAAGACCAAGCACAAATTAAAGGCTTAGATTTGAATGATACCGCATTACTTCAAAAATTAGGAACAGAAGTTGTTGCCAACAAATATGGTAACTTGTTCCAGATGTATGAAAAAATTGTTGACGAAAATCCATATACAACTCCAATGATGATTTACCCAGCCGTACATTATACAATGGGTGGCACTTGGGTAGATTATAATTTGCAAACTACAATTCCAGGATGTTTCTCGATTGGAGAATCTAATTTCTCAGATCACGGAGCAAACAGATTGGGTGCATCAGCATTGATGCAAGGTTTGGCCGATGGTTATTTCGTTTTACCATACACTATTGGAGATTATTTGGCACCAGATATTAAAATGGGAACCATTTCTACCGATTCTCCCGAATTTGATGCTGCCGAAGCCAATGTAAATGCTCAAATTGATGCTTTAATGAACAATGGTGGAACAAAACCAGCAGATTATTTCCATAAGAAATTAGGAAAAATTATGTGGAACCAAGTTGGAATGGCTAGAAACGAAGCTGGTTTGAAAGATGCGATGAAGCAAATTGCCGAAATTCGTGAAGATTTCTATAAAGATGTTCGTATTCCTGGTACAAAAGATAGTTTTAATCCAGAATTGGCAAAAGCATTGCGTGTAGCCGATTTCTTAGAGTTGGGAGAACTTTTTGCAAAAGATGCTTTACACAGAAACGAATCTTGTGGCGGACATTTCCGTGAAGAATACCAAACTCCAGACGGAGAAGCTCAACGTGATGACGAAAATTTCGCTTATGTTGCTGCTTGGGAATACAAAGGAAATCCATCGGATGCAGTTTTACATAAAGAAGAATTGAAATTTGAGAATGTTAAATTAGTACAGAGAAGTTATAAATAAAATTGTCGCAAGTCAAACTAATTTAAGACTTTTGACTTTAAGACTTTCAAACTATACAGAATGAAATTAAACCTAAAAATATGGCGTCAAGAAAACGCTAAAGCGACTGGAAAAATGGTTGATTACCAAGTAGATCATATCGAACCTGATATGTCATTCTTGGAAATGTTAGACATTTTAAATGACCAACTAATCGAAAAAGGAAGTGATACCGTAGCATTTGACCATGATTGTCGCGAAGGAATTTGTGGTATGTGTTCGCTATTTATTAATGGCGAAGCGCATGGTCCTGATCGATTAGTTACGACTTGTCAACTTCACATGCGTAAGTTTAAAGATGGCGATACGATTTATATCGAGCCATTCAGAGCCAAAGCATTTCCGGTTATTAAAGATTTAGTAGTAGATCGTGGTGCTTTTGATAGAATACAGCAATCTGGCGGATTTATTTCGGTAAATACCTCTGGAAATACTATTGATGCTAACACTATTCCAATCGAAAAACATGATGCAGATCGCGCTTTCGATGCTGCAACTTGTATTGGTTGCGGGGCATGCGTAGCAACTTGCAAAAACTCCTCGGCAATGTTATTTGTATCGGCTAAAGTGTCACAATTTGCACTGTTACCACAAGGAAAAGTTGAAGCAACTGATCGTGTTTTGAACATGGTTGCTCAAATGGATGCTGAAGGTTTCGGAAATTGTACCAATACTGGTGCTTGTGAAGTGGAGTGTCCAAAAGGAATTTCTCTAGATTATATTGCTCAAATGAACAGAGAATATTTATCGGCGAGTTTGAAATAAAATATTAAAAGATAATAGATAAATATAAAGACAAAAAGCGCATTCATTAACTTGTATGCGTTTTTTTATTAAAACAGTTTGTAATGAAAAAGGCATTAAAATCTTTTGTGATTTTTTTATTGACTTATACCTCAATTTTGACGGCACAAATTCCAAAAAATTGCTCAACATGTTCAACAGTCTATATTGAATCTAACGAACTTGATAATCTTGAAATATATACTCTAAGATTATTGAAAAATGAAATCTATGCCAGAAATGGGTATGTATTTGCAAATAAAGAATTTAAAGAATACTTCAATAAACAAGTTTGGTATAAACCTTCGAATAACAACAAATCGATTCAATTATCAGTTACTGAAACAAAAAACATTGAAATTATTAACCAACGTATTAATGAAATATCTCAATTTATTTCAGTAGAAGAAAATAGTAAATACAAAACTTTTTCAGAGGAGAAAGTAGAGGAAATTTTCACTGAAAAAAGAAGACTGGAATTAGGAATTGAATTTAAAATCTGGAAAGTGTATAGTTATAATGATAAATCTGGTAAATATTATTTGGTTTTGACTGAAAATAAATCAGATGAAAACGAAGGTCCTAGAGATAATTTATCAATAAGAGCATTCAATTTCAAAATTGAAAATCAGACTTGGAAAAAAACTTTTGAAACCAACGATTTTAAAGAAAAATATGAAACAGGTATTTGGTTTTGGACACGATATATTTATACCGAAGATTTTGACAATGATGGTTTTGTTGAGCCTATTTTATTTTATGGTACTTCAGGAATGAATAGGTACAGCGATGGAAGAATTAAAATTTTGATTTATTTCAAAGGGAAAAAAGTTGGAATTCGAATTCAAAATGGAGTTCTTGATGATGAGAGAAATTTGCGAATTGACAAAGAGTTTTATGCACTTCCAAAAAATATTCAAAGTAAAGTTGTTGAGCAGATGAATGCAATGGTTACTAATAATCATTCTATTTTGCCAGATGGTTGGCAATTAAAGATGAGAAAAAAAATGTTATTTATTGAAGAATAGTCAGGTTTTAAAAAATTCTTTTATATCATAATTAGACTTTTTAATTATGATATAAAAAGAATAACAAAGATTTAAAACAAAAAAGTAACATTTAAATTTTATGTTTAAACCAACTAATTGTCTATTTGTAACATGAAAAAACGAACGCGGGAGGAATATTCAACAGTGTAAATTCAGTTTCAATTCTTGGAAAAATTAATTTTAATTTTGACAAAGCATTTTGGGAATATTGAAATTGAATGAATTTTCCTTTTTCAGACAAAAATTTATTTGAATTATTTAAAATTGAATTTACGATTTCATCTGGAATCATTGCAAAAGGCAATGAGGATATTACATAATCGGCTTTATCAAACCCGTAATTTTTTATATATTCTCCAATTTTTTCTGCGCTATCTTCAATTACAATTAAACGTTCATCCTTTATTTTTTTTAATTCTTCACAAAAAATAGTATTGATTTCAAAAACTAAAAGTATCCCATCGGGTAACATTTTTTCTAGAATTTTTTCAGTAAATACACCAGTACCTGGACCAAACTCCACAATACATTTTGCGGTGCTGAAATCTATTGGATTCAACATTTTTTTTGCGAGGTATGAGGAACTTGGGGACAAAGCACCAATTGTTCCTTTTGATTTAAAGACTTCGGATAAAAATTTTGTTTTGATCAAAATATTTTGCTAATTAGTTAATTCTACAAAATATTTGTAAAATAAAGGTATCGTTTCAATTCCTTTTAAATAATTGAAAATACCAAAATGTTCGTTTGGAGAATGAATGGCATCTGAATCAAGACCAAAACCCATTAGGATTGTTTTAGATTTCAATTCTTTTTCGAATAATGCAACTATTGGAATACTTCCGCCAGAACGCACTGGTATTGCCTTTTTTCCAAATGTTTTCGTATACGCCATATTTGCAGCTTTATATCCAATACTATCCGTTGGGGTTACATAACCTTGTCCGCCATGATGAGGTTTTACTTTTACAGTTACGCCACTTGGAGCAATATTTTCGAAATGCTTTTGAAATAACTCTGTAATTGTTTGCCAATCTTGATTAGGTACTAATCTCATTGAGATTTTAGCAAATGCTTGACTTGCAATTACAGTTTTTGCACCTTCACCCGTATATCCACCCCAAATTCCGTTTACATCAAGAGTTGGTCGAATAGAATTTCGTTCGTTTGTTGTGTAGCCCTTTTCGCCATAAATATCATTCAAATCAAGAGCCTTTTTGTAGTTGTCAAGATTGAAAGGTGCTTTTGCCATTTCTGATCTTTCCTCAGAAGATAATTCCTGAACCGCATCATAGAAACCTGGAATTGTAATGTGATTATTTTCATCATGAAGAGAAGCAATCATCTTGCAAAGTATATTTATTGGATTGGCAACTGCACCACCATAAAGTCCAGAATGTAAGTCTCGATTTGGTCCAGTTACTTCAACTTCTACATAACTCAAACCTCTTAGACCAGTTGTTATTGAAGGTTGCTCGTTTGAAATCATTCCAGTATCAGAAATCAAAATTACATCGCAAGCCAATTTTTCTTGGTTACGTTCTACAAACCATGAAAGTGATTTAGATCCAACTTCTTCTTCACCTTCAATCATGAATTTCACATTACAAGGCAAATTTTTATTGGCAATCATGTATTCAAAAGCCTTTACGTGCATATACATTTGACCTTTGTCATCGCAAGAACCTCGTGCAAAAATTGCACCTTCAGGATGTATGTCGGTAACTTTAATTACAGGCTCAAAAGGAGGTGATGTCCAAAGATCTAATGGATCAGGTGGTTGAACATCATAATGACCATACACTAAAACCGTTGGTAAATTTTTGTCTATGATATGTTCGCCAAAAACAATAGGATAACCTGGTGTTTGACAAATTTCAACGAAATTACACCCAGCATTTGTTAGTGAAATTTTTACGGCTTCAGAAGTTCGAATTACTTCTTTTTCGAATTTGGCATCAGCAGAGACCGATGGTATTTTGAGCAATTCTATTAATTCATCAATAAATCGTTGCTTGTTATCACTAACATATGATTTTATATTATCCATTTTTGTTAATTAAAATTAATGATTTAAATAGTTAAAATTATGCATATCAATTACTTATGATACAAATTAGAAGTGTATAGAAATTTAAGAAATAGATTTTCAAAAATACAATAAAAAAACTCACAATTCATAATTGCTTTGTCAATTCAAAAAATAAAAATATTTATTTTTTTCGTTTCATAATTCATAATTTTAATTATCTTTGCACCCACAATTACGCGGATATGGTGAAATTGGTAGACATGCCAGACTTAGGATCTGGTGCCGCAAGGCGTGTAGGTTCGAGTCCTATTATCCGCACCACAATGTAGTCCTATTTAATTTTAAATAAATTAGATAGGATTTTTTAATTAAAGTTATCATATAAAATCGAGTTTATTTAATTTGTATAACAATAAAAATTATCCGAATCTTAATAATGGTTTATTTTAAAACTACCTAATTGAGTTTTAGTAAATGTAGAGATTCTTCGGTAGTATATAGATTTATAAAATTATACATCACTTGATTTTTTTATTACAAGACAAACAAAGCAAACCCAATCTAAATAAATGGTCATTTTCATCAAAGATTATTGAGACTTCAATTTAGAAAATTGTTTTTTAAATTTTTTGGAATATTAATTTCTTGTGAATGCAAAACCTACTAATATATTTTGGTGCCAGAATAAAAGAGTTTTAAAGTCAAAATAAAAACTTAAATAAAAAAAGACTGCCTTTCGACAGTCTTTTTTGTAAAATTTTATTTTGTAATTGATTTGTCAATCAAGGTTCCGAATTTATCATATTGAAAAACTGGTAATCCAAGTTTCTCCAGAGGAGCAATTACATCACTTCCTTTACCAACGATTATAATTCTTGTGTTTTCCGCAAGAAAGTATTTATTGGCAGCAGCCAAAACATCATCAGAAGTTACTGCATTAATGTTTTTAATATAGTTTTCGTAGAAATCTTCGGGTAGTTTTTGTGTTCTTGTTCTCAAGGCATAAGCGGCAACAGTTTGAGGTTTTTCAATTTGCATAACAAATCGACCAACATAACCCGCTTTTACATTTGCTAACATAAGATCTGAAACTTTTTCTGTTCTAATTTTTTTAAATTCCTTTAAAAATTCTACGACGGCACTATCTGTAACCGCATTACGAACCTGTGTAGATGCTTTGAAAGTAGTTACATATTTACTTCCAGAAATAGAAGAACGTGCTCCATAAGTCCAAGCATGTTTTTCTCTAAGATTCATATTCAAATAACTATTGAAATCTCCACCTAAAATTTGATTTGCAATAATTGCAGCGAAATAATCTTTATCAGTCATTTTTAAATTAACTGTGTTTTGCAAGGCTATTTCAGATTGAACTGCATTTGGCATATCAATAAAATTGATTTGAGTGAATTTTTGATTCACAGGATCAGAAAACGAAAAATTTGGTGCAGTTGCTTTTAACCAAGTTCCGAAAAGATTTTCTACGGCTTTTTTAACATCAGCAGTTTTAACGTCACCTATAATAATCAAATAGGCATTTTCTGGAACAAAGTTGTTTTGGTAATTTCTCACAACATCATTTAGAGTTACATTTTTGATGCTTTGTTCAGTCAGATATTCTCCGTTTGGATGTGATTTTCCAAATGCCAAAACGTTTTGAACTCTTGCTGCTACTGCTGCTACGCTTTTTTCTTGGGTTTTGAGACCTTCGATTAGTTTTTCTTTTTCTTTGTCGAATTCAACTTGCGTGAAATTTGGATTCAAGGCTCCATCTGCTAAAAGTTCCAGAATTCTGCCTGCATATTTTGATAAACAATTTCCAGATGCTCCCGAGGAATAAAAACTTAAATCTGCTCCAAGGAAATCGATTTCTTCATTGAAAATATCTTTTGTTATTTTCATACTTCCTTTTCCGAGCAAAGCACTTGTTAGATTGTCTAATCCTTTTTTATCTCCTTCAACAGATGGTGCATTGTCAAGAGTAAGACTAAACGAAACACGCGGAAGTTTGTGATTTTCTACTACTAAAACCTTCAATCCGTTTGGCAAAGAGAAAGTTTCAGGTTTTTTTAATTTTATAATTGGTGCAGGACCAGGTTTTGGTTGTGATCTATCTTGTGCTTGCATAATAATAGTTAGAAACAAGCCCGAAAGAAGGATTATTGATTTTTTCATGATTCGGTTTGTTTTAGTTTTTAATTTTTTCTTTTGTTGGAATGTAGTCTAATGTTAAACGTTGATTTGGATTCAAATATTTTTGAGCCACTTCTTGAATGTCTTTAGCAGTTATTGAACGATACATTTCGTTTTCAGTATTTATTAGGTTTACATCGCCATATAGCAAATAATACGATGCTAAATTTTCTGCAATACCTTCCACAGTTGCATTTGAATTTACATATGTGTTGTCATAAATGTTTTTCAATTTTTGCATTTCTTTATCTGTCAACAACGTAGTCTGAAGTCTCAGAATTTCATCGTCAATTTCTTTTACAATATCAAATGAAGTGAAAGTTCCTTGTGGTAAACCATAAATTACATAGGATCCATAATCTTCTTGACTGTTATTAAAAGCACCAATTTGAAGTGCCATTTTTTTGTCGTCAACAATTTTTTTGTACAATCTTGAACTTTTTCCATCGCTTAAAATAGTGGAAACCATATCTAAAACTCTTGCATCCTTTGTTTTCATTGATGGGGTTCTGTACGAAAGAGCAACCATTGGTTTTTGAATATTTGAATCTTGATATTCTGCTTTCAATGGAGCAATAATTGGATCTTCAACAAAGTTTTTTCTTTCAATTTCTGCACCTTTTGGAATTGGGCTAAAGTATTTTTTGATCCATTCTTTTGTTTTTGGAACATCAATCAAATCTCCTGCAACAACTAACACAGCATTATTAGGTATGTAGAATTTTTTATTGAATGCCTGAAACTCTTCTAGGGTTGCTGCATCTAAATGAGCCATGGATCCGATAGTGGTCCAACGATATGGGTGTTTAACAAATATATTTTTCTTTACTTCTGCCATCAAACTTCCGTAAGGCTGGTTATCAACTCGTAAACGCTTTTCCTCTTTTACTACCTCATTTTGAGTATTAACTCCAATTTGATTAATAATAGGATGCATCATTCTTTCGGATTCCATCCAAAGTCCCAATTCTAAATTATTTGAAGGGAATACCTCAAAATAATATGTTCTATCTTCGTTTGTGTTAGCATTATTTGTTCCACCGTTTGCCGTTACTATTTTGAACCAATCGCCACGCTCAATATTTTTTGTACCTTCAAATAGTAGATGCTCGAAAAAGTGAGCAAAACCTGTTCGCTCTGGATTTTCGTTTTTTGCGCCTACGTGATACATTACAGAGGTTATGACTACAGGAGCCGTTGGATCGTTATGCAAAATTACATGCAAACCATTGTCTAGTTTGAATTCCTCGAAAGCAACTTTTTGTGCAGATGCAACTCCTCCTAACAAAAATGTGGTTGTTAAAGCCATTAATGTGTTTTTCATAAAAGATTAATAATTATTATTGAATGGTATTAGTAATGACCTCTTCGTTTTTGTTACTATCATTTTTGTTTTTTGTGTGATGATAGTTCCAGTCTGGACTATAAAAAATATGTTTTAAACGAGTTGAAAACGAAATATTGGGCTGAATAGCATCTTGATATATTGCTTTCCATTCGTGAAAAATAATGTTTATTGGGCCTTTATCTTCTATCGGATAAGTCAGACCAAATTTGATTTCTTCATAGTTATCGTCTTCTGGTTCAAATGTTCCAAAAATTCGATCCCAAATAATCAATACCATACCCATATTTTTATCAAGATATTTTTCGTTTGAGGCATGATGAACCCTGTGATGTGATGGGGTTACCATAAACCACTCTAAAAAGCCCATTTTTTTTATTTTTTTTGTATGAACTAGTGTTCCCCAAACTTGATTAACGGTATAAGCAAACATGATGTGCAGAGGATGAAAACCTGCTAATGCCATGGGTAAGAAAAATATATATCTATACAAGGGTTGAAAAACAGGAGAACGAAAACCAGTAGTCAAATTAAAATATTCTGAATTGTGATGAGTTGCATGTACTGCCCAAAAAATTCGTGATTTATGGTCTACGTAATGATGCACATAGTATAAAAAATCCTGAATTACAAAACAGAAAAACCAATAAATCAATTCAGTTTCTAGAGTAAATAATTTATGATAATAAAAAAAACCAAGAACTAAAAATGAAAAGCCTTTCATTAGCATATCTAATGTGAAATTCAATAGTGCGAAGTAAATGTTAGTTAATGTATCTTTTTTTGCATAAAGTTCTAATTGTTGGTGATAACTCAAGTAAATCTCAATAACTATAAATACAACCACAAATGGCATACTTACTAAATATATGGTTTCTTGATTAAACTGTTCGAACATGTAAAATAATTTTTACAAATTTAAAGAATGAAATCAACAATAAAAAATAAATTCTATTAATATTTTTAATCCAAGATGTTGCAGGATAAATAATAAGTTGTACATTTGCAAACTTAAAAATTAATAAAACAATTTGTTATGTACGCAATCGTAGAGATAGCAGGGCAACAATTTAAAGTTAGCAAAGACTTAAAGGTTTATGTTCACAGGTTGACTAACGAAGAAGGTTCGAAAGTTTCTTTCGATAAAGTTCTTTTGTTAGACGATAATGGAGCAATCACTTTAGGCGCCCCAGCTATAGAAGGTGCTTCAGTAGAAGCCAAAGTGTTACAACACTTAAAAGGAGACAAGGTAATCGTTTTCAAAAAGAAAAGAAGAAAAGGTTACAAGAAAAGAAACGGTCATAGACAATATCTTACTCAAATTGTAATAGAGTCGATAACTGCAACAGGTGCGAAAAAAGCAGCTCCAAAAGCAGAAGTTAAAACTCCGAAAGTAGAAGAAGTTGCGGAAGTTAAAGCACCAAAAACTTCAAAAAAAGGTGATGATTTAAAAATTATTGAAGGAATTGGTCCAAAAGCAGCAGAAGCATTAGTTGAAGCTGGTATTGATACTTTTGCTAAATTAGCAGCGGCATCAGCAGCATCAGTTAAAGAAATTTTAGACGCATCAACATCTAAAGTACAACATTTAGATCCAACAACATGGGCACAACAATCACAATTGGCTGCTGATGGAAAAATGGACGAATTAAAAAAATTACAAGACGAATTAAACGGCGGTAAAGCAATTTAATTAATACTAACAAATAAAACTTATACGTCATGGCTCACAAGAAAGGTGTCGGTAGTTCGAAGAATGGTAGAGAATCAGAATCAAAACGTTTAGGCGTGAAGATATATGGTGGACAAGCTGCTATTGCGGGAAACATCATCGTAAGACAAAGAGGTTCGAAACATAATCCAGGAGAAAACGTTTACATGGGTAAAGATCATACTTTACATGCAAGAGTTGATGGAGTTGTGAAGTTCCAGAAAAAAGGAGAAAACAAATCATACGTTTCTATACTTCCGTTCGAAGCATAATTTCCTTTTAAAAAAAGATAAAAAATCCCAATTTCGAAAGATTTGGGATTTTTTTATGCATTTTATTGAATTATTTTAATTCAAAATAACTAATTTTGAAAATAATTCAATTTTAAACAAATGAATGGAACTTTAAATAAGGTAATGCTTATTGGATATTTGGGAGATGATATCAAAATGCATTACTTTGAAGGAGGCAATAGTATCGGACGTTTTTCCTTAGCCACAAACGAAGTTTATATCAATAAGACCACAAACGAAAAAATTACGTCAACAGAATGGCATAATTTAGTGGTTCGAAATAAAGCGGCCGAATTATGTGAAAAGTTTTTATCAAAAGGCGATAAAATTTACATCGAAGGACGCATAAAATCACGACAATGGCAAGCCGAAGATGGCACTACAAAATACACTACAGAAATTCAAGTAGTAGAATTCACTTTTTTGACAACAAAAAAAGAAACAGAACACAGAAAAGAAAATAGAGTCGATGTATCTGAAAAAAATTCAAACCCTGATGTAGCAAATAATCAAAAACCAATTAATGATTTACCTTTTTAGGTTACTCTCGATTTATAATTTCATAAAATCAATGTATAAAAAAATAGTAATTGTCTTTTTTTTGTGTTCAATTTTCGTTTCTTGTAAAGATGATGCACTACCAAAACCGTCTGCCTATTTGAGTTTGGAATATCCAGAGGCAAAATATCAGAGTTTTTCAAACAATTGTTCGTACAGTTTTGACAAAAACGATGAGGCTATCATCAAAGAAAAATCGCCTTGTGCTTTCGAAATCAATTACCCAAAAATGAAGGCTACTTTGTATTTGAATTACAAACCAGTTCATGGTGACATAAAATTATTGTTGCGCGATGCTCAAAAACTTACCTATGAGCATGTGATCAAAGCAGATGATATTGTGGAACAACCTTTTTTGAATAAAGACAAAAAGGTTTTTGGCATGTTTTATTCGGTTAGCGGTAATGCAGCAACAAATGCGCAGTTTTATGCCACGGACAGCATCAAGCATTTTTTAGATTGTTCGGTGTATTTTTATGCAAAACCCAATTTCGATTCCATTATGCCAGCCACTGATTATATCAAAAAAGACATGCGAAGATTGATGGAAAGTTTGAAGTGGAAGTGATTTCTACCAAAACTAAAAAAAGGAACTCGCTAAAGTTCCTTTTTTTAGTTAGAAATTAAATAAATCAATTAAATTTATTTGTAAGGCTTTTGAAATTTTATGCAAAGAAATTACAGTTGGATTTCTTTTTCCAGATTCTATTGTATTGAGATTACTCTTGTCAAATCCGCAAAGGTATGCAACTTCTGTTTGAGAAATTTTTTTTTGCAAGCGAATTTTTTTTATGTTTTTTCCAAGTGCAATCAAATACTCTTTTTCGATATTTTTATTATCTTCATTCACTTTGCTATATTGCAAATTATAGAATAAAAAAAGTTATTATAAATTACAACTTTTAAAGCTAAAAAAACTATATTTGCATTTCAAATCAAAAATAAAACCCCGCATATGAAACACATTGCAAAAAAAATTTCAAAATTGCTTTTTTTTGGCAGTATTTTTGTAACCTTGAGTTGTGAAGTTCAAGAGAACTACAACGAAAACAACAAAAAGCAAATTTTAGTAGAAGATTTTTCCTTGCAAAGCATTCAAGGAAAAACAAGTTCAAAACTACTAGAAACTGCCAACAAAATCAAAAGTTTGAACGCAACAGGCATCAATTCAAAAGTAGTGTACAACGCTGATTTCGATTTCTATATAGAAGACGAACATGGCAAGCACATAGTGATTGACGGAAAAGATTCTTATACTTTTGAAATTACAAGAACTACAGGCGATCAAAAAGTAGAGAACATTATTTTCAATGAAAAAGAAAATGGTGAATTTGATACTTTCCTACTCAAATATGATTACACAAAAGAAGAATATAGTAATTTAACACCACAAGTGTTGAATGAAAGAGATTTGAGTTACAATCAAGTCGATATGAACACCAATAGAATGATATCGGTGTGTGTTGAAACTTTTGAAGTTAGTCCAATAGAATATCATTACATGGTAGATTTGAATGATGGTTCAGGAACAACGGGTGGTAGAAGAGTAACCACGGGTATGTTTTGTACATTTATTTCGAGTCCAGAAGGTCCAGGTTCAAATCATTCAAATGGCGGAATTACAGGCTATGGTGGAACCAATACACAAGGTAATGGAACAGGAGTTACAACAACGCCAGTTGTAAATCCAAACGACCCATGTTTAAAAATGAGTAAAAAACTAGACCCAAATGAGGCAAATTTGGCTCCAAAAATTCTACAAATTCAAGCCTTGATAACTCCTACTGGAACTGGAGAATCTGGAATGAATTTAGTAAATGTTGCAGGCGTTCCATTGACAGGTCCAATTATGACTACCACAACAGCCGAGGTAAATTTGCCCTTTGATCCCAGTAAATATGGCGAAATACACACCCACCCTTTTGATTGTTATCCGATGTATTCTTTCACAGACATACAGAGGCTTGCTACAATTTTATCTACAACAGCACCCACAAACATAAACGAGGTAACCACTATTCTAACCATGCCAAACGACGCGGGCGTCATGCAAACCTATGCTGTAACCATAGGCGATGTACAAGGTTTTACAGATGCTGTAAATAATGCTATAAATAGTGTAAATTTGCCTTTGTTTTTCACAAATGAGGCAAGAATTGCCGAACTAAATGTAGTTTTAGGAAATAAATACGATAAAGATAATAACTATGAAAGAGTGTTTTTACAATTTTTTGCTGATTTCAATTTGAATGTATACAAAGCAAACGCTACTTTAACCAAATGGAATCGATTGACACTCCTTGCTCCAGATTTTCCAACAGCCAACTCAAACACAACGGTAATTTCAAGCCCATGCAACTAAAACTAAAAACTATGAAAAATATTTTTAAAATAATAATAGTATTAATTTCAACGACATGTCTTTCTCAAAGCCCAATAAAGGATCTGTATGATTATAATATTTATAATACTCCAGGAACCTATTTCAAAGATAGCCAAAATGTATTGATTAATTTTGAAGGAACTTATATTTACACTAATGGCACAACTTCACTGAAAATTGTATTAGAAAAACGAACTATGGTTTTTGATTCTAAATGTTATCGAGATTGGCTGGTTGGCGAATACCAGTATATCGAAAACGGAGTCCAAAAAGTGAATACTTTGTCCAATCTTGGTGTTAGTTACACTTACATGCAACAACATTATATTTCAGGAAATTCAATAGTAAAAAAAACTGGTAGA
>JANPDC010000021.1:0-17160 GCA_031431275.1 Bacteroidota bacterium | reverse complement strand
CCTGTTGTCCCACAAACTATTGGAATGTTAGTCTGCAAACTTTCTAAAATGTTACAAACAGCAATTTCTGGAGCGCTAAAATCAATGGCAACATTCGCATGTTCTAATCCTCTAAAACTATTTTGTGATGTTTTTCGTAACACAATTTCGTGACCACGACTCAAAGCAATTTTTTCAATGACTTTGCCCATTTTTCCGTATCCTAAAAGTGCTATTTTCATTAGAAATGAAAGTTAATTGCGATGGCTAAATTCCTTTGATTATTGATGTCGTTTTTTAGAATATCTGGTTTGAAACTCAGGTTTTCATTCACGTTAAACTGCGATAAATGTGCATCAACATTAGCATCAATAATATTTAGAACATAAATTCCAACGATAAAAAATGTTGATAAATCTCGGTTTCTTTGGTAGAATTTTTGTCCTGTAACGAGTCTTTCGGTGTCTAAATATTGAAGTTCATCATCTTTGTAGCCTTCGAGTCGTCTTTTGTATGAATCTCTAAAAAGGGTATATTTTTCATCACTATTAATGTATGAATAGACAGCAATTCCCAAAGCACCATAAACAATTGGAATTTTCCAATATTTTTTGTTGTATGCTTGACCTAAACCTGGTAAAATTGCAGAATAAAAACCTGCTTTTGCTGGTGCAAGCGGATTAATATCGTTTGATTTTATTGAATCTTTTACAACAATCAATCCGTCGTTTGTTTTTTGAGAAAACAACAAATTTGTTCCAAAAGAGAATAATAAAATAAATATGTAAAACGATTTAATCACTATTTTTTCAATAATTGAAGAATTCTATTAAAATCTGCTTCGGAGTTGAATGGAATTGTGATTTTTCCTCTTCCGTTTCCAGAAATTTTTACGTCAACAGATGCCCCAAAATATTCGATAATTTCTTTTTTATGACTTTCTTTTACATCAAAAGTTGTTGTTTTTGGTTTTGCACTTTTTGGCAACAAACTTTCGTGATAATTTTTCACTAGGGCTTCTGTTTCACGAACAGAAAGGTTTTGAGAAACAATTTTTTGATAAATATCTGTTTGAATATCAAGATTTTCGATGTTGATAATTGCTCGGCCATGACCCATGGAAATAAATCCGTCACGAATCCCAGTTTGAATAATTGGATCTAACTTCAAAAGGCGTAAATAGTTGGCAATTGTTGAACGCTTTTTTCCCACACGATCGCTCATTTGCTCTTGTGTGAGTTGAATTTCATCAATCAATCGTTGGTACGAAATGGCTATTTCAATTGGGTCTAAATCGTGACGTTGAATATTTTCTACCAATGCCATGGTCAATGATTCGTTGTCATTTGCAATACGAATATAGGCCGGAATTGTTGCTAAACCTGCTAATTTTGATGCGCGAAGCCTTCGCTCACCAGAAATGAGTTGGAATTTATTGAAATCGGTTTTTCGTACGGTAATGGGTTGAATTACTCCCAATTCTTTTATGGAACGAGATAATTCATTGAGCGATTCTTCGTTGAAACTGGTTCTTGGCTGAAATGGATTTATTTCGATTAGACCTAATTCTAATTCGATTATATTCCCAACGACTTTGTCTGCATTTTTATCAGAAACCGATTTGATATCGTTTTCTGGATCTTTCAAAAGTGCTGATAAACCACGACCTAACGCTTGTTTTTTTACTGCTTGTGCCATTTCTACTAGCTATTTTTTTTTATAATTTCTCTTGCTAAATCAATATAATTAACTGCTCCTTTGCTTGTTGCATCAAAATTGATGATGCTTTCACCAAAACTTGGTGCTTCGCTCAATTTTACATTTCGTTGAATGATGGTTTTGAAAACCATGTCGCTAAAATGCTTTTGAACTTCTTCAACCACTTGATTAGATAAGCGTAAACGCGAATCAAACATGGTTAAAAGTAATCCTTCAATATCTAAATCAGGATTATGGACTTTTTGTACACTTTTGATGGTGTTAAGTAATTTTCCCAAACCTTCTAGTGCAAAATATTCGCATTGAATTGGGATAATTACAGAATTTGCTGCTGTCAAGGCGTTTAGTGTCAATAATCCTAATGATGGCGCGCAATCAATGAGTATGTAATCGTATTTGTCTTTCAAACTTTCAAGCGATTGTTTGAACATGTATTCTCTATTTTCTTTATCTACTAATTCGATTTCTACTGCTACAAGATCAATGTGAGCAGGAATTACGTCAACATTTGGTGCAGAACATTTTACAATTGCTTCTTCTGGAGTATTTTCATGAATGAGAATTTGGTAAGTTCCAATTTCAACTTGTTCTACATCAATACCAAGTCCAGAACTTGCATTTGCTTGTGGGTCAGCATCAATTAGTAATACTTTTTTTTCCAGGACACCCAAAGATGCTGCCAAATTTATTGACGTTGTTGTTTTTCCTACACCACCTTTTTGATTTGCAATTGCAATGATTTTGCCCATTTTATTCTTTGAATTTAAGAACGTAAAAATACGATTATTTCTCGTTTATGAAAATGTTATTTGTTAACAATCGTTAAACTTTTTCGAACTCAAATCTTTCACGCTTTATTCTTGAAATATTAAAAAAAAGATTTGTTTAGAAATTATTTTGCGTTTAATTGATTTACTGCAGCTGGACCTAAAATAATCAAGTATCCAATTAATATACTAATGACAATCAAGAAAAAACTAAATACAAGTAAAACGAATTTTAAAAGAACTCGCAGCATAATTGTTGTATACTTTTTTTCAATGTAAAAATTTTTATAAAACCAAAACATCATTATTGGCATCAAAAAGTAAATATAAAATGTAATGGACATTATCAATTGTGGATCATTTTTTAAAAAAAAGTAAAAAGGATATATAAATACAATAGAAAACAAAGTATAAAATGAAAGCCCAAAGGCATTCATAACAACGTGTTCGTAGTAGTTTTGACCCCATTTTCTTAATACAATTTTAGAGCATAATGCCAAAATTGGTATAAACGAAAGCATCATAAACGCACTATAACTCGTTAATGTAGCCATTAAGTCGTTCATTAAATTTGAAGTCAATTTTTGATTTTGGCTGGCATAAAATTCTTTCAGAATATGATCTAAACCAATAACTTTATAGGACAAAAATGCAGATATTCCACTAACAATAAAAGCAAAAGAAATAGGTTTGTAATGATTTATCCTGTTGCCAGCAATAAATTCTTTAGCCGTTTTTCCTGGATTTTTAAAAATATTTTTAACGGAATATAAAAATCCTTTGTTAGTGTGGATGGTTGTATATTGAATTTCATCCCAAATGTATTTTCTATCGATTCGCTTGTATTTTTTTTGGCCACATTGACTACAAAAATTTTGAGTTATTGTGGTTTCACAATTTTGACATTGGAATTCCATTATATTTTAGGGTTTTTATTTTGAACCTCAAGATTTAATTTATTTAAAATTAACGAGAAGTAATAATTTGATTTACTTAGATTTTTTTGCTTTTATCATGGCTTCTAATTGATCCCAAAGTTCTTCTGGAATAGCAGAAAGATCGTTGAATTGTCCTGCACCTTTGAGCCATTCGCCACCATCGATTACGACTACTTCTCCATTTATATAAGCAGAAAAATCCGAAACCAAATAAGCAGCCAAATTTGCTAATTCTTGATGTTCGCCATTTCTTTGCAATGGAACTCGTTTTGAGGTGTCGAATTTTTTTGCTAAATCTCCTGGTAAAAGTCGGTCCCAAGCTCCTTTTGTTGGAAATGGTCCTGGTGCAATGGCGTTACTTCGAATGCCATATTTTGCCCATTCAACCGCTAAACTACGGGTCATCGCTAGAACTCCTGCTTTTGCTGTCGCGCTAGGAACTACATAGGCTGAACCTGTCCATGCGTATGTAGTTACGATATTTAAAATTGTTGATGTGGCTTGTTTGGTGTCAATCCAATGTTTCCCAAATGCGAGTGTACAGTTTTTTGATCCTTTGAGAACGATGTCTATCACGGTATCAAATGCATTTGCCGAAAGTCGTTCTGTTGGTGAAATGAAATTTCCTGCTGCATTGTTTAACAAAACATCCACTTTTCCAAATTTTTTGAGGACTTCTGCTAGCATGGCTTCTACTTCTTCATAATGACGTACGTCGCATTGTAGTGGTAAGCAAGTTCCACCAGTTTCTGACTCGAGTTCTTTTGAGGTGTTTTTTAATTTTTCGAGATCTCGAGAGGTGATAGCAACTTTTGCGCCAAGTTCTATAAAATATTTTGTCATGGCTTTGCCGAGCCCACTTCCGCCGCCTGTTACGACAATTACTTTGCCTTCGAGGGCGTTATCACGGAGCATTTTTGCAGAAAAATTCATAGGTTTGTGTTTAGATTTCAAATATAACAAAAATTGTGGTTCCTGAACTTTTTGAAAAGTAATTTTAAACAAAAAAACCACCACAATTTCTTGTGATGGTTTTATAAAAGAGCCGGCGGAGGGACTCGAACCCACGACCTGCTGATTACAAATCAGCTGCTCTAGCCAACTGAGCTACGCTGGCAATGCGTTTGCAAATATAATCTTGATTTTTAATTCTACAAAATTAATTTACACTTTTTTAAAATTATTTTTTTTACAAAGTGTTGATTTTTTCAACCAATTGATTTGCAGCAATTTCTAATTCTTGACCTATTTGTTTGAAATGTGATTTTTTGTTTTCTACATTTTTAGCATTTACTTTCACGATTAATGCATCGAAAATTGCAATTGCCTCGTCAATTAATCCATTAGATTTTTCTGTAGGCTTTCCTGTTGTTGCCATTTCCCAAAGGTAAACTGCTTCAATGATATCACCTAGTACGTAATTGATGTCTTTTTTTAAATTTTTAACGTTTGCCATTGTGTTTTTTTTGAATTTTTATTTTGTATCTCGACTTAACTCTATACGATAGAATAAATATGTGTTTTTAATTTGGGTGCAAAAGTACAACTAATCTTTGTATAAATTGCTACAAAATGTAAATTTCTAAAATAGAAGCATTTCCAGATAATTCGAAACAATTCATTTCGGCGGGAATGAGTAGTGTATCGCCTTTTTTGTACTGATATTTTTCCTTGTTATATTCAATTTCAAAAGTTCCATCTACACACATATAAACAGTGAAAGTTTGATTTGATTTTTTTATAGCAATTGTTCCGTTAAGCGGAATGAAATTTGTTGTAAAATAAGGACAATTGACGGTTTCGTTACTTTGATTTGAAACTTTCGAATAGTTTTTTTGTGAATTGACTTTGTCGAAATTAATTGCTTTTAATGCCGAATTGGTGTGAAGTTCGCGTTGGTTTCCATTGGCATCTTTTCGATTAAAATCATATATTCTATAGGTAATATCTGATGTTTGCTGAATCTCAGCAACAACCATTCCTGCTCCAATGGCATGAATTGTTCCCGTTTTTAGAAAAAAAATATCGCCTTGATTCACTTTTTTTGAGTCAAGAATATCTAAAAGCGTTTCGTTTTCTAAATGATGCAAATATGCTTCTTTAGAGGAATTTTCTTTGAAACCTACTATTATCCTAGCATTTTCATCGGCTTGCATAATGTACCACATTTCTGTTTTTCCAAAAGAATCATGTTGTTTTTTTGCCAATTCGTCATTTGGATGTACTTGAATCGATAGATCTTGTTTTGCATCTAAATACTTAAACAACAGAGGAAATTCAAATCCAAATTTTCTATGAACATTAATTCCTAGAATTTCATTCGGAAAATTTGCGATGATTTCGTTGAGAGATTTTCCTTTATAAATTCCGTTTGAAACGATACTCACGTCATTTTCAACTGTTGAAATTTCCCAACTTTCGCCAGTAATTTCAGAAGTAATAGGTTTGTTTAGAATTGTTTTTAACTTTTTTCCGCCCCAAATTCTGTCTTTGAAGATTGGATTGAATTGAATTGGATAGGTTTGAAATTTCATAATATAAAATTACTATTTTTTATTACGCTTGTTTTTTTTCTGAAGCATTTTATCTTTCATAATTCCAAAATATTCTTGACTAATATTTTGAAGTTTATTTACTTGATCTTCTCCGAAATCTTCTAAAGATTTATTTTTGACTATTACTTTTCTTTTTAGAGTTGGAATGCTAATCAAATCTTGTTTTTTTTCATCGAAATAATTCCAATTTCCAATATATGTATTGGTTAGTAAATTTAAGTTTGCTTCGCCAGCCCCATCATGTGTTGCACCACCAAATTCATTATGCGACATTCCAATTAATTCGATTTGTTTATTTTTAGGATTGTATCGAAATTCACAGGAATAGCCAGCTCGCATCCAATTGTTTGTGAAACTAAATCCATTTTTTGTTTTTGAAATGTACGATTGATCACCACTATTTTCGAATGTTTTACTTTTTATTTCTCTGAATTTTTGTGTCGATAATTTGCAAACAAATGTTGAATTTTCTTTTTGATAAAAAACAGAATCCAAGACTTTATCATTATCGATATTGATTGCTAGTGTATCTTGAGCAAAACCAATTTTAGAATATAAAAATAAAATTAATATAATTATTTTTTTCATTTTGATTTTTAAATTATGTATCATAGCCCTGATGGAAGGGAAAATCCTTTAAAAAAATGATTTTTCTTCATTTTTTTAAAGATTGGGATGACAGCAGGAAATAGCTCCAAAAAAATCTATATTTATTTTAAATTTTTCAAAAAATCTAATGCTTTTGGTATGTGTTTGGTCGCCATCATGGAATCAAAAATCAACTGAATTGTTCCTGATTCATCAGCAACATAAGTAACTCTACCAGGTATTAAACCTAGTAAATTGGTTTTTACTCCGAACAACTTTCTGAGTTTTCCAGAATTGTCAGAAAGCAATAAAAAAGGTAATTTGTATCTTTTTGCAAATTTTTCGTGGCTGGCAACCGTGTCGCCACTAATACCAATTACTTCTGCGCCTAGATCTTTAAAATCTTCGTATTGATCTCTAAAACTACAGGCTTGCGCTGTACATCCTGGTGTGTTGTCTTTTGGATAGAAATAAATAACGACAGGTTTTTTACCAACAATTGTTGTACTATCAAAATCGTTGTTGTTAGTATCTTTTGCTATGAAATTTGGAATTTTATCTCCGATTTGTAGTGCCATTATTCGCCTCTATAGGTTACAAAATTGCGTTCGGTTTCGTAAAGAATTACTTCGATTTCGAATTTTGGTTCGATTCTTTTTCTCATTTTATTCCATATTACGACTGCAATATTTTCTGCGGTTGGAATTAGATTTTCGAATTCTGGAACGTCAAGATTCAGATTTTTATGATCAAATTGGTTTTCGACTTCTTCCTTTATCATATCCGAAAGGAATTTAACATCCATCACATAGCCAGTTTCTGGATCTATTTGTCCTGTTATGCTCAATGTCAAATCATAGTTATGTCCATGAAAATTTGGGTTGTTACATTTTCCAAAAATTTCTTGATTTTTTTCGAATGTCCAATCTTTTCGATGCAAACGATGGGCAGCGTTAAAGTGGGCTTTTCTAGATATTGTTACTTTCATTTTAATTTTTATATGTTTTTAATTGTAGAAACCAAACGTGAATTCTGCAATCTTATATTTTGTGATCTTCTATATAATGATAGAATTCGTCGAAAATTATTTTGAACCAAATGGTGTAAATGTCAGGATTTTGAATCATATCATCTTTCACATCTTCGATTTTCATCCATTTCCAATTCTCCACTTCCTCAGGATTTATGGTTGGGTTTTCGTCGAAATAACCAATCATCACATGATCTAACTCGTGCTCTGTCAATCCGTTATCAAAAGGTGCTTTGTATATAAAATGAAATAATTCTTTCAATTCTGTTTTGAAACCCATTTCTTCAAACAATCTTCGACTTCCTGCTTGCAAATTTGTTTCGCCATTTCGCTGATGACTACAACAAGTATTTGTCCATAACATTGGCGAATGATACTTGTGGTGCGCTCTTTGCTGGAGCATTATTTCGTTGTTTTTATTGAGTACAAAAACAGAAAAAGCACGGTGTAAAACTGCTTTTTCATGGGCTTCTAGTTTTGGCATTAGACCAATTTGCTCATCGAGTTCATTGACTAAAATTACATGTTCTTCTTGCATATTTATTTTTAGAAATACAAAATTACAAAAAAAAGAGGAGTAATAAAACTAGGTTTAACAGTATGTTTTATTTTGTTTTAGATTTTAGAAATGATTATTTTTGTTGCATGAATGAAATTAACATAAAATCTGCAAGTTTAGAAGATTTAGAAATTCTTCTATCTTTCGAACAAGGAATTATTTTTGCTGAACGCCCATTAGATGAAACTTTGAAATCTGGAAAAATATCTTATTATGATATTCGTGAAATGATTTTAGATTCTGAAACAGAAGTTGCAATTGCAATAGTTGATACTAAAATTGTTGGTTCTGGATATGCTAAAATTATTGAAGCAAAGCCTTATTATACTTTTGATAAATATGCTTATTTGGGATTTATGTATACAGATGATGACTTTCGAGGAAAAGGAATTAATTCCAGAATTATTGAATTTCTAAAAGAATGGTGCATCTCTAAAAATATTTCAGAAATGCGTTTAGATATATATGATACTAACATCTCTGCAATAAAAGCCTATGAAAAATTTGGTTTTAAAAAAGATATGGTTAACATGAGAATTGGACTTTGAAAATATAATTCTATTTTAATTTTTCGAGTTCTTTTTGAACAATTTTCATGCCTTTTGAGCCAATTGAAGCAATAATTTTCAAGTTTAACGGCGCATCAATAACTTCGGCAGGATTTGGATCAATATAAAAAACAGGAATGTTTTCTGGGGCAAAATTCATGAGACTTGCTGCTGGATACACTTGTAGTGAGGTTCCAATTATTATCAAAAAATCTGCACCATTAACTATCGAAACGGCCTTTTCTAAGGCGGGAACTTGTTCGCCAAACCACACAATATGTGGACGAAGTTGAACACCATTTTTGTCTAAATCACCAAGATTCAAATCACTATTCCAATCTAGAATTTGTATTTTAGAATTCGCATCGCTTCGAACTTTTAGTAACTCGCCATGAAGATGCAACACATTCGTACTTCCTGCTTTTTCATGAAGATTATCAACGTTTTGAGTTATGATTTGAAC
Source organism: Bacteroidota bacterium (assembly GCA_031431275.1). Taxonomy (GTDB): domain Bacteria; phylum Bacteroidota; class Bacteroidia; order Flavobacteriales; family Flavobacteriaceae; genus Flavobacterium. The sequence goes on along the minus strand of JANPDC010000021.1, from coordinate 8,014 downwards.
TTCGAAATCGTTTTCTAATGCTGCAATTATTTCATGACCCAAATTTGGGATTACTTCATGAAGTTGCTTACGACGCTGATTGTAAAAATCAAGAACTAATGGCGTGTTTTTAAGCCAACCTTCATAGGTCGCAACATCATTTACATTATGTCCTTCCCAAAGTCCATCGGTGTCTCGAAAGGTTTGTATACCAGATTCTGCACTTACTCCCGCACCAGAAAGTATTACTAATTTCTTTTTCATTGAAATGATTTATGGTTTAAAATTACTAAATTTTAGTATTTTTACCAAATATAAATTTAAAAATGGTTGATTTAAAATACTTAGAATTCCTTGAAAATATTTTGACTGACAATCGCAAGGAACGTTTTTTAAATGTTTTAAAAAACAGAACAAATCATTTTACGGTTGCGGTCGAAGATTTATTTCAGTTGCATAACACTAGCGCGGTAATGCGCAGTTGTGAAGTTTTTGGGATTCAAGAACTGAATGTTGTTGAAGAACGATATGGCAAAAAAATTGATGCCGAAATTGCTATGGGCGCTCAAAAATGGGTCGATGTAAACAGATTTGATTCTATTGATGTTTGTATAAAAACCTTGAAAGCCAATGGATATCAAATTATTGCTACAACGCCACATGAAAATGATTGTTTGATGGATGATTTTGACATTTCTAAACCAAGTGCTTTGTTTTTTGGTACAGAACGTGATGGTTTATCTTTAGAAGTTTTGGAACAAGCGGATGGTTTTTTGAAAATCCCAATGGTAGGTTTTACTGAGAGTTTAAATATATCGGTTTCAGCAGCAATCATTATTCAAAATCTAATGAACCGATTGCGAAAATCGGATATAAAATGGCAATTATCAGAAAATGAAATACTTGAAAAAAGATTAGAATGGGCAAAAAGTTCAATAAAAGATATTAAACGAATTGAAGAACGTTATTTTAGAGAAAATCACGTTTAGTTATCTACTGAAATGATCGTAATTGTCTGTTGCATATTTTTCGAATCGTTGTAATATTTTTATATTGTTAGTTTCAATTTTTGTCAAATCGTTTGCAACATTATCAGAAATGGGAATGTACCATGCGACTGGATCAAAGAATTGTCGGTATGTTTTTTTCTTAAACGAATAACCATGACGAGCAAAAATGGTATTTCGGATAATTTCAAGTTCAAGTTTTTTAAGATTCTTCAAATCTTTTTCAGTTAAAACCTTGGTAGAAGCATTTAGTTTAGTAATGATATCGCTCGCTCTTCTGTAAAAGGTATTTGTATAAACAATGGTGTCATTTTCAGGGTCTTTGTGTGAAATGTCTCTTGGATCATAGTAATCTGCGAAAGGTTCCACATCTGTTTCTCCATTTTGATATTCTTCATATCCTGGAATCATGTATTTTGAGTTGTATTTGAATTCTTTTTTGACTAGTTGAAATTGCCTATTTTGAATTGATTGACTTTCTGCAAATGCCTTCCAAGTTCCTATTAGAGTATCGCCTTTGAGTTTGAAATTGAATTTTCCATCTTTCAAATCGTCGCCAGGATGTTTCAAATTGAAGTTTAATTCATTTCCATTATTTAGAATTTCTCCGGATATTGGTCTGATAATACCTTCAATAGTAGTTTGTCCAAAAACATTAAGTTTAGTTATTTTTTTAATCGTAAGATTTATTTTGTTAGAATATTCAGAGGTCTCTTGGTAATGTGAATTGTAATCAGAATCGATGAATTCTCCCACCCAATTGCCATACAAATCTTGATGATACTCTTTTTCTTCGACTATTTCTTTTTGATTTGTTGATGTGTTGAGTTTAGAATCAGACGTTTTAACTGCTTTTTTGCAAGAAATAAAAAATATCAAACCAACTACTAAAATTATTTTATTCATCTTGTCTCTTTTTTACTTAATCTAAGCCTCAACCTCAATCTAAACCTTATTTCTATCTCCCGAATGTTTCGTAACTGTCTTTGGCATATTTTTCAAAACGTTGAAGTAATTTGATGTTTTGCTTTTCGATTGCTGTTAGATCTGCTTTTACATCAATAGAAACTGGAATGTACCAATCTTGTACGTCAAAAAATTGTCTAGCAACTCTCTTTTTAAACGTATATCCATGACGAGCATAAATGGTATTTTCAATTATTTCGAGTTCTAATTTTTTAAGGTTTTTGACTTGTTTTTCTGTAAGAATTGTATTTGAAGCATTTAATTTTCGAACGATTGGATTTGCTGTTCGAAAAGTTTCCCAACTTTCGATTGATTCGGGGTCATTTTCATCCAATAAATCTTCGTGTGTTTTTTTATTATAATTATCTCTAAATTTATATCTGTCACTTAAAATTAGACTTGAATCATACTTGAATTCTTTTTTAGTTAATTTATAACTTCTATCGGTAATTCTAATTTTTTTGTTGAAAGATGACCAGTTTCCAAACAGGGTATCATTTACAATCTCAAATTTGAATTCGCCATCATATTTATCGTCGCCAGGTTCTTTTAGTAAAAATTGGTAATTTTTTATAATTCCTTTAAAAGGTCGCAAATTTCCCGCCACCACACTATGTCCAAAAACTTTATTATCTTCTATTTTTTCAATTACTATGTTTATTTTATGAAACGTATATTCATCTTCACCATTATTTTCAACATCTGAATTGAAATTACCAACCCAATTTCCGTAAAGAATATTTTCAGGATTAGTATCTTCAACAGTTTGGACTTGTTCAATAGGAATTTTCAATTCCGACTCAGACACATTTGATTTTTCTTCTTTTTTGCAAGAAATTAAAAATATCAAACTAATTACTAAAATTATTTTATTCATCTTGTCTCTTTTTACTTAATCTTAATCTCAACTTTAAAATTTATCTTCCAAAACCTTCATAATTATCTGTAGCATATTTTTCAAAACGCTCCAAAGTTTTTATGTTTTGTTTTTCAATTGAAGTCAAATTTCCCGAAATATCATCAGAAACAGGAACATACCAATCTTGATGATCAAAAAATTGACCATAAACTATATTTTTGAAAGAATAGCCATGACGAGCATAAATTGTATTTCTAATTAATTCTAAATCAAGTTTTTTTAGATTTTTTAATTCAGATTCCTTAAGAATTTTCATTGACGCATTTAAATCTGAAATATTTGATTCGGAATAACGATAAGTATCCATAATTTCTTCGTTTTTGGAATTTTTTATTTTTGTGTAAAAGTCAATATAAACCCTTTTTGAAAGAATTAATTTAGGATTATAGGCAAATTGCTTTTTAGTCAATACAAAACTTTTTTCTTTTACGTCTGTTTTTTTGTTTGATGCAGACCAACTTCCTAGAACAGTATCTTTTTGAATTACAAAACTAAATTTTTCGTTGTCGTTATTTTTATCAGATTCATTAACTTCAAATTGAAGGTTTCCATTGCTAATTGTATTCACTTTTCCTTCCCAATGGCTAAATTTTCCAGCATTTAAAATATATCCATAAGCATTTCCATTTTCGATTTTTTGAATAACAATGTTTATTTTATTGACTTTACTAAAATCGTTATTTTTTGCAACTTTTTTTGAAATAAAATTTCCAACCCAGTTTCCATATACTTTTTTATTTGGATCGTTTGGCTCTATTTCGTAATCTTCTATATTGTTAGCTTTTGAAATAAATTTCGCTTCTTTTTTGCAAGAAATTAAAAATATCAAACTAATTACTAAAATTATTTTATTCATTTTGTCTTTTTTACTTAATCTTAATCTCATATCTATCTTCCAAAACTTTCATAACTATCTGTGGCATATTTTTCAAAACGAACCAAAGTTTTTATGTTTTGTTTTTCAATTGTAGTTAATCTTTCCGAAACATCATCAGAAACAGGAACATACCAATCTTGAAAATCAAAAAATTGGCTTACTGATTTATTTTTAAATGAATATCCATGACGAGCATAAATAGTATTTCGAAGCAATTCGAGTTCTAATTTTTTTAGATTTTTTAATTCAGATTCCTTTAAAATTTTTGTTGAAGCATTTAGGATCGTTACAATAGAATCTGCATAGCGATTAGTAGGCATATCAGTATCTTCGTCTGTCGATAATTTTTGTTTTATTGTAATATAATCAATATATGCTTGGCCTTTATTTAAAATATTCTTTGAATTATATTGAAAAGGTTGTTTTTTCAATGAATATTCTCGAAGAATTACACCAGTATTTTTTTCTGATTTCCATTTTCCAAAGAGTGAATCCTTTGTAATTGTAAAAGTAAATGTTCCATTGTTTTTTGATTTGTCAGATTCTTTGCCAGTTATTTCTAAATTTCCGTTAGTTTTTTTCAAAGTTCCTTCGAATGATCTCATTTCTCCAGAAAAAACACTGTATCCAAAAACTTTGTTATCCTCAATTTTTTGAAGAACAATGTTTATTTTGTTTGTGCTTAAATCGGTTCCTTCGTAGGCTCCTTGTCTGGCATAAAATTCACCAACCCAGTTTCCATATACTTTTTTATTGGGATCGTTTGGCTCTATTTCGTAATCTTCGATATTGTTAGTTTTCGAAATTAACTTCGCTTCTTTTTTGCAAGATAAGCATGCTACTGCAACCACAAGTAAAATTATTTTTTTCATGATTTGTATTTTTTATAAATGTAAAATTCGATAATTAGTAAATTTGGAATCCAACCTAACCAAGCAATTATTTGATATAAATCCATTGGCGAAGGCTGAAATAAATACACCAAAATGACTTTCCAAAGTCTCAAGGTAATCGCCGAAAATGCTAATGCAAAACTTCGGAGCATAAATTGTTGGTGTTTTTCAATTTCTTTTTTAAGCACAAAGAGTATGCCGTTTAACGTAAAAAGAAACCACAATATTGCAAGTGTTACAAACGAGATTTGAGAAAACAATCCGCCGTTAGCATAAATCCCAATAAAAAGTCCAGATGGTGCTGCGAAAAACAAAACAATGTAGACATACAGCCTGCCAATTTGTTTGTGAATTTTTGGGTGTCTTTTTAGGATTGAAGAATTAAATTGTGTGAATCCAGCCAACAAAACAAAAATTGCACTGTACACATGAATGTAGAAAAAAGTTAAATAAAAAGGAATTTCGGAAACTTCGGTCTGTTTGATTTGTAAAAAAGAGGCATCGTAACTAAAAGGAATATATTTTAGTGTAATCAAAAGCATCAAAACAAAAAAATATCCAAAGACCGAAATCCATAGGATACTTTTGTATAATTTTAGGTTTTTAGTCAATTATAATTGAATTACTTTTTCTTCAAAATTTTATACTCTTCATAACACTCACTCATGGCATCCATAATTTGAAGATCATTTGCTGTTCTAACAAAATCTTCGGAATAACTGCAACGAGCCAAAATTTCGGCGATTTCTTTTTTATCCACTCCTAAAAGTGCTGAAATGGTTTCGCGATCAAAACGGGTTTCTAAAAGATTACGAACAGTGTCATCTTTTTTCATTTCTCGAAGTCTTTTGAGTTCTTTAGGTTTTTTACCAAAGAAATTATAAAGCATGTCTGCGGGATTAAAAATAGAACCTAAAACTCTACCAAATGCTCCTGGCGAATAAGCACCAGCCTCATATCCTTGCGGTAGACCAGAAATACTGTATCTATTATTTTCACGAATTGGAATTAATTTAGAGTCAATTTCCAAATATCCAGTTAAATTATAGGGTCTAATTACGACTTCGTCTAATGCAAATGCTCGTAGTGTTAATTTAATTTTTGTTGATTTATTTTTTGGCCAATCACTTGTAATTTTTACTTTAACAGATTGATAACCAATACACGAAATGTGTAAAGTGTCATTTACTGTACCTTCAATCTCAAAAAAACCTAAACTGCTCGAAACAGTTCCTTTTACTTTGTTAACATTAATTATTGTTACGCTTGGTATTGGTAATAAATTGGATTCATTGACAATAGAACCAGAAACTTTTTCAGTTTTTGTTGGAGTTTGAGAAAATATATTAATTGTAAGAAATATAAAAAGTAGGGTTATGATTTGTTTCATACGATAATTTAAAACGTTAAAAGTACTAAAATCGTTTGTAGTATTTTGGTGTTTATTTTTAATTATTAGAAAATTAACAAATTATGAAAAATTTTCGATAATTTTTGGTTTTATTTCTTGTACTAAAACAAAGAAGACGCACAAATTTGTGCATCTTCTTTAATAAATATATGTAGAAAAAATTACTCTTTTCTTGGTCTTCTTGGTCTTGGTGTATCTCCAAAACTTTCTGAACGTCTTGGTGCTCTGTCAGATGAACCTTCGCTTCTTGAAGAAAAACCAGAATCTCTTCTTGATGAATCTGATGATGAAGTTCTTGGAGAACGGTCAGAAAAACCACCTTCACGCCTTGGTGCAGATGAATTTCTGTCGCTTCTTCCACCACCAAATCCGCCTTCTCTAGGCGCTCTGTCTCCAAAACCGCCTTCTTTTCTAGGTCCAAAACCACCAGATCTTGGAGCCGAAGAACTTCTTTCTCCTCTAAATCCACCACCGCCTGATGAACGTCCGCCACCAAAACCACCACCAGAACTTCTTCCGTTGTGATCTCTACGTCCGCCACCATCGTTTTTAGAAATCTCAACATTGATTCGTCTTCCTTCTAAAGTAGCATTGTTTAGAATTTCCATAACTTTATCAGTATGCTCTGGATCAGTGTTAAAGAAAGAGAAACCTTCTTTTACATCAACTTTGAATACATCATCACGTCCTAAATCTAATGTTTCTTTCAAGTAATCTTTCAATTGCATCCAATCGAAATTGTCACGAGAACCAATATTCACAAAGTAACGAGTTGCTCCGCCATTATTATTCTCTCTTGGTTCACGGTCATCGCCTCTTTCACGACGATCGTTGCCTGATGACATTCCAGAAATATCTCTGGTTTTTTTGTAATAATTGATGAATCTATTAAATTCAACAGAAACCATTTTTTTGATTAATTCTTCTTTCGATAAACTTTCAAGAACGGTGTTAATCGCTGGAAGATAATTATCAATTTCATGATCAACTTCGGTGTCTTTTATTTTGTTAGCAAGGTGCAGCAATTGAATTTCGCAGATTTCTATTCCTGATGGAATTGTTTTTTCTTCGAATTTTTGCTTGATAATTCTTTCGATAGAAGAAATTTTACGCAATTCACTTTTAGTAACAATTACAATCGATGTTCCTAATTTTCCTGCTCGTCCTGTTCTTCCAGAACGGTGGTTGTAGGTTTCAATTTCATCAGGAAGTTGGTAGTTTACTACGTGTGTAATATTGTCAACATCAATTCCACGAGCGGCAACATCCGTAGCAACAAGCATTTGAATTTGTCGACCACGGAACGATTTCATCACCGAGTCACGTTGTGCTTGAGATAAATCGCCGTGCAATGCTGCTGCACTGTAACCGTCTTCAATTAATTTTTCAGCAACTTGTTGTGTGTCACGTTTAGTACGACAAAAAACAACCGAGAAAATGTCTGGGTTACAATCTGCTAATCTTTTTAATGCTTCGTAACGATCACGAGCATTTACTAAATAAAATTCGTGTGAAACGGTAGCCGAACCAGAATTTTTGGTTCCAACTGTAATTTCTACTGGGTCAGTCATGAACTGTTTTCCAATTCTGGCAACTTCTGCTGGCATTGTAGCAGAGAATAACCAAGTGCTTTTTTCGTCTGGCGTAGTTGACAATATGTTTACGATGTCTTCGTAAAAACCCATGTTCAACATTTCGTCAGCCTCGTCAAGAATACAATAATTGATTTGAGAAATGTTTGCCAAACCTCTATTAATCATGTCTTGCATTCTACCTGGAGTTGCTACAATAATTTGTGCACCTCTTTTAATGTCTCTCGCTTGATCGGTTATGCTAGCTCCACCGTAAACTGCTACCACATTAATACCTTTTTCGTATTTTGAGTAGTTTTTAATTTCGTTGGTAATCTGCAAACACAATTCGCGAGTCGGAGATAAAATTAACGCCTGCGTATTTCTATTG
>JANPDC010000020.1:0-1655 GCA_031431275.1 Bacteroidota bacterium | reverse complement strand
TGTGAATCCGTTTGTGTCTGTCCAACCTGTGTTTGAGGTCGAAACCTGAATTCTAAAGGAGTTGGCATTTACAGGAGTTGTGTATGTAAATGTAATTGGTAAACCAACATTTGTTGCACCAGATGCTGGTGAAACGCTAACTGGAGTATTTATGGGTGTAGTAGAATTATTTGATCTGTAAATAAAATCTTGTCTTGGTTGACCAATACCTGTAAAAGTTCCCATTGTAGAAGTGTTACCTCCAGCTTCTCTCCATTCAAAATGAATATGATCTCCAGTTGAACCTCCAGTTGTACCTTCTAAGGCTATTACTTGACCTTTACTTACTGTTTGATTTACAGAAACCAGAATAGATGAATTATGTCCATAATAAGTTCTGGTTCCATCACTATGAAGTATGATAACTAATCTTCCATAGCCAGTTGTTAAACTGCTACTAATTCCAGCAAAAGTAATTGTTCCCGCTGCTGCTGCTCTGACATTATCATTGCTATTTTGTGATGTTGCAAAATCTACGGCAGCATATCCATGATGTCCACCTGCATTGGTAAAAAACCCGCATCGTCCTTGATTTACATGTGTTCCAGTAGGCTCTGGCGTTCCATGTCTAGAGACACACAAATCAGTTCCGAAATCCCAAGGTAAAAAATATTCTAATGCAGACACTTTTGATTGAGATCCAGCAGATATTTTATTTGTCAACTTGTTTTTCCAACCATTTATTACAAAAGAGTTTCCTTTTGATTGTGTGATTGTTTTTAGATCATTGTTTATTAAATCATATCTATAAACAACATCTGTGTTACCATGTAAAATATCTATTTTATTGTCTAATGTTCCAAGATAATAAAAACTATTTCTATCTGGAGAAATCAGAGGTGTTCTCATTAACTTTACTGGGATTTCAATTTTAGTGAATTTTTGTGTTTCAAGATTAAGTTTCCAAATTCCTTCATGCTCATCAGCAGTATCTAAAAATAAACCTTCAACAAAAAGTTCTTTTATGTTGTTTGACCAAGCAATAGGCTTAAATGCCATTGCAAGTCTCGATGTGTTTTCATCAGAAATTAATACTTGTGTTAATCCAGTATTTTTGTTAAACAGTTTAAGATTGAAACTTGCACCTATTTGCTTTCGCTCCATATAGACCCAAACATTTGGATCATATGGACTTTGTATCCCTTGAAAAAAATCGTAATTAGAAGGGATTTCTAAATTTTCATCGATTTGATTAGAATAGAAAGTAATTTCATCAATATAATTGGTCTGATTACTGTTGAAATTTGTTTTGGATTGAACAGTATTTTTTGTTAAATTTTTTTCGGAAGAATTGTAGGTAATTTGTCCTTTTTGATTAGAAATAACAAGTTCTTGTGATTTTCCTTTGATTGAAATAAGAAACATAAACACTAATAATAAATACTTTTTCATTTTTTATTAATTTAAGTTATTGTAAGTATGTAATGAAAATTGCACATAGCAACTCAAAAAAGTTTCTATGTGCAATTAAAAAATTGATTTTTATTTATTTTGAATGATTACATTTTGGCTTAAAATTGATTCACCATCAATAATTTTCAAGATATAGTTTCCTTCGATTAAACCAGAAACATTTTCTTTTAAAGTAGTTTCACCTTTTTGAGTCTGGTATTTTT
>JANPDC010000019.1:0-40140 GCA_031431275.1 Bacteroidota bacterium | reverse complement strand
TGTACTGGACCAATTGTTGGAACTTTGTTAGTAGAAGCTGCTTCCAAAGGCGGAATTGCTCCAATAGTTGGAATGCTAGGATTCTCGTCCGCATTAGCGTTGCCTTTTATGCTTTTTGCAATGTTTCCAGGTTGGTTAAATTCATTACCAAAATCTGGCGGTTGGCTCAATACCGTTAAAGTATTTTTAGGGTTTTTAGAATTGGCTTTAGCGTTTAAATTTTTATCAAATGCCGATTTAGTTTTACAACTTCATTATCTTGAAAGAGAAATTTTCTTGGCAATTTGGATTGCAATCTTTGGAACATTAGCATTGTATTTATTTGGAAAAATAACTTTGCCACACGACAGTCCAATAACTTCTATATCAGTTGGTCGATTATTTATTGGATTAATTGTTTTATGTTTTACAATATACATGATTCCTGGACTTTGGGGAGCGCCTTTAAAAATCATCAATGCATTTCCACCACCTTTAGAATATAGCGAAAGTCCTACAGGTTTTGGTAATTCGGGTTCTAAAACATCAAACGTAGTTTTGCCTGAAGGCGCAAAATCTGGACCACATGGAATCGTAGTTTTCGATGATTATGACAAAGGTTTGGCATACGCAAAAACAGTAAACAAACCAATCATGCTAGATTTTACTGGTTTTGCATGTGTAAACTGTAGGAAAATGGAAAATAATGTTTGGTCGGACGATAGAATTTTGAAAATCTTAAATAATGAAGTTGTTTTAATTTCATTGTATGTTGATGACAAAAGAGAAATGCCAAAATCAGAACAATTTATTTCAAAATTAACAGGCGAGAATCTAGAAACTTATGGCGACAAATGGACAGATTTTATGATTTCTAAATATAAAACCAATACACAACCATTGTATGTAATCACAGATTTGAATGGAAATAATTTAAACCCAAAAACGCCTACTACAAGTTATGATCCTGATGTTTTGTTATATGAATCATGGCTAAAAACAGGAATATTAAATTTCAAAAAATAAAAATTATGAAAAAAATAATATCACTATTAGTTTGTCTATGTTGTATAATAATTTATGCTCAAGAAAAGAAAAGTAATTTCGTTTCAGAAAATTACACTAAAAAAGAGATTCATATAAAAATGCGTGATGGTGCAGAATTATTCACTAGCATTTATAGTCCAAAAGATGTTTCAAAAAAGTATCCAATCATCATGCAACGAACGCCATACGATTGCTCTCCCTATGGTGCGGATCAGTTTGAAACTAAAATTAGTCCAAACGAAACGATGATGAAAGAAGGATATATAGTTGTTTATCAAGATGTACGAGGTCGTTACATGAGCGATGGTTTGTATGATAATATGCGTGGTTTTATTCCAAATAAAAAAAGTGATAAAGACATTGATGAGGCCTCAGATACCTATGATACTATTGATTGGTTAGTTAAAAATGTCTCTAATAACAATGGAAACGTTGGAACTTGGGGAATTTCATATCCAGGATTTTATGCTTCTTACTCGTTACTAAGCAATCATCCTGCATTGAAAGCAGTTTCTCCACAGGCTTGTATTGCAGATTTCTTTTTTGACGATTTTCATCACAATGGTGCTTATTTATTAAGTTATTGGAAAGCAACACCTTTATTTGGACCACAAAAAACCAAAAGAACTACAGAAAATTGGTTTACTCTTCCTGTAACAAATACTTTAGATGATTATAATTTTTTCCTAAAAACAGGTCCTTTATCAAATTTAGATTCTTACATGTCAAAAGAGGATGAATTTTGGAAACAACTAAAACAACATTCCAGTTATGATGAGTTTTGGCAAAAACGCGGCATTTTGCAACACATGAAAAATATAAAACCTGCCGTAATGATTGTTGGTGGTTGGTTTGATGCAGAAGATTTATATGGACCATTAAATACCTATCAAACAATTGAAAAAAGCAGTAAGAACTACAATACAATTGTAATGGGGCCATGGAGCCATGGAGATTGGGCAAGAAATAGTGAAAAGCAAATTATCGGAAATATTAATTTTGGGGATAATATTTCTGCTAATTTTCAAAAAGATATTGAAGCAATTTTTTTCAGATATTTTCTAAAAGAAGATGGAAAAGGTGAAAACAAATTAGCTGAGGCTTATGTTTTTGATACAGGAAAAAAAGAATGGAAATCCTTTAATTCTTGGCCTCCAAAAAATACCGAGAAACAAAGTTTTAGTTTATTGTCAAATCAAAAATTATCAAAAGAAACCAATAAAGAGATTACTTTCGAAGAATTTATAAGTGATCCTAAAAAACCCGTTCCTTCTTCCGAAGATGTTTCACAACGAGGAATTACGCCTCGAAAGTATATGACAGACGATCAACGTTTTGCAGCAAAGCGACCTGATGTTTTGGTTTTTGAAACCGAAATTTTAACTGATGATACAACGTTATCAGGCGAAATTTTAGCAAAATTGCAAGTGGCTACAACTGGAACTGATGCAGATTGGATTGTAAAGTTAATAGATGTTTTTCCCACAAGTGAACCCGAAACTAAAGAAATTGCACCCTATTTAAAAATGAGTAATTATCACATGATGGTTAGAAGTGAGGTAATGCGTGGTCGTTTCAGAAATAGTTTTGTAAAACCAGAAGCTTTTGTACCAAATCAAAAAACTAAAGTAGATTTAAAACTTCAAGATGTTTTTCACACATTCAAAAAAGGACATAAAATTCAAATTCAAGTTCAAAGTACTTGGTTTCCTTTAATAGATTTGAATCCACAGACTTTTGTTGAAAATATTTTTTACGCCAAACCAGAAGATTTTAAAAAGCAAACACACAAAATTTACTCAGATTCAAAAATTGAATTTACCGTTTTAAAATAAAAAAACATCCCAATCTTTAAAATTAGATTGGGACTTTTTTTTTAACCTAAAATATGTTTACTTAACAACTGATAAACTTCATTGATGTTATTGCCACTTTTCCCGAATTGTTTTACAATTGGAATATCATCGCTTTTAAGCCAAATTTTTAAATCTGCATCCATATCTAAAATTCCTGCACTTTCTTTCGAGAATTTATGGATGCTAGAATAAGGAATCGACAAATAGTCAACCTTGGTACCAACGATTTGCTTTTCGACTAAAATTAATCTTTTATTGGTAAAAATAAACATATCACGAATCAGTTTATAGGCTTTTTCGATATGTTCCCCTTCAATTAATATGGGTTCGAATTCTTTGGCAACATTATCAACCGTTACCTCAGATGCATTGCCCATAATGGCATTAAAAATTCCCATAAATTCTAGTTTTGATTGTATTTCTCTTTATATTTTTTGTTCAAATTGCTTTGATGCGTTTCTAAACTAATTTGTCTTCCTTGAATAAAAGCCAAAGTTAATTTGTTGGTTCTCATGTCTAATGCATCTCCTTCAGAAATGAATAAGGTTGCATCTTTTCCTGTTTCTAGAGTGCCACAAACAGCATCAATTCCTAGAATTTTTGCTGTATTCGATGTGATCAATTGCAAAGCAACTTCTTTATCTAAACCATACGCTGCACAAGTTCCAGCCAAAAACGGAAGGTTTCGAGTATTCATTCTTTCCATATCGCCACTGTTTTCAAGACCAACAAGAATTCCTTTTTCGGTAAGAATCTTAGCCATTTTAAAAGGTAAATCAACATCTTGGTCGTCGTTCATTGGCATATCGTGCACACGACGAAGCAAAACTCCTATATTGTTTTTAACCAATAAATCTGCTGTTTTATGTGCTTCAAAACCACCAACAATTACAATTTTCTTTATTCCAAATGACAATGCTAAATTTATTGCATCAATAATTTGTTTTTCTTCATCTGCATGAATGAATAAAGTTTTATTGGCATCAAACAAACCATTCATCGCTTCATAAGTCAAGTTTCTTTCTTTTTGAGTTTCTTGTAAATACGCTTTTGAATTATTCAAAAATAATTTCAATTCTTCAACTTGTTTCAAGTAATCTTTGTTGGCTTCGATATTTCCTGGTTCAGCCCACCAACCATTGCGTTTGAACGTTGATGGAAATGTCAAATGAATACCATCATTTTCTTTTATCAAGGCTTCTTTCCAATGCCAAGCATCGAGTTGCACAATTGATGAAGTACCAGAAATTCGACCGCCACGAGGTGTAATTTGCGCCATTAAAATTCCGTTTGGTCGCACAGTTTCAGTAACTTTCGATTCAGTGTTGTAAGCAATAATACTGCGAATGTGCGGATTAAAACTTCCAATTTCATCATCATCATTTGATGATTTTACGGCATCAATTTCTACTAATCCTAAAGTCGAATTTGGTGCAATAAATCCAGGATAAACGTGTTTGCCTTTGGCGTCGATTTTTTCATCATAAGTTGAAAAGTCTGTTTTAATCAAAGTAGCATCGGCAATCAAAGTCAGTTTTCCTTCTTTAAAACCAATCACTGCATTTTCAATTACTTTTCCGTTCCCGAGATGAGCAATTGCATTGGTAATCAATATTGATTTTGATTGTTTAGCGGCTGGTTTTTGTTGAGCATTTATTTGAAATGACAAACAAAAAAGTACGATTATTTTAAATATATTTTTCATCTTAATTTTCTTCTTCGGTGTCACAGTCATATAATTTTTTCTCTTTTTTCTTGGCATCTTGCAGTGCTGAACCTTTACTTTTTTCAATCAGTAATTGCCCAATCAATTCGCTTCGCTCTTTTGTAATATCCAATTGTTTTTGTGTTTCTTTTTGCAAATCAAAATAAACAACACCTTCGATTAATGTTTTTTCAACTCTGGCATAAACGGATAATGGATTGTTGTTCCAAAGCACCAAATCTGCATCTTTTCCAATTTTTATACTTCCAACTTTATCATCAATATGCAATAATTTTGCGGGATTTAGCGTTACAAATTTCCAAGCATCTTCTTCTGAAACATTGCCATATTTTACTGCTTTTGCTGCTTCTTGGTTCAATCTACGAGACATTTCGGCATTATCAGAATTATAGGCAACTAAAACACCTTGATTGTGCATCAATGCGCCATTATACGGAATCGCATCGTTTACTTCAAATTTATAAGCCCACCAATCTGCGAAAGTCGATGCACCAACGCCATGTTCTTTCATTTCGTTGGCAACTTTATAACCTTCTAAAATATGAGTATAGGTATTGACTTTAAAACCCATTTTATTGGCAACATTCATCAACATTAAAATTTCGGATTGCACATACGAATGACAGGTTATAAAACGTTCGTTATTTAGAATTTCGACCAAAGTCTGCATTTCTAAATCAGTTCTTGGGGCTTTATTTTTATCTTTTTTCGGATTAGAATTATAGGTTTTCCAAGCCAAATCATATTCTTTTGCACGTTGAAAATAATCAGTAAAAACCTGTTCAACTCCCATTCTGGTTTGCGGAAAACGAGTTGGATTGTCGATTCCCCAATTGGATTGTTTGACGTTTTCGCCCAAAGCAAATTTGATGAATTTAGGTTGGTCTTTGTACAACATTTCTTCTGGCGATAATCCCCATTTCCATTTTACAATCGCCGAACGACCCCCAATTGGGTTGGCAGAACCATGCAATAATTGCGATGTTGTAACGCCACCAGCCAAATCTCGGTATATGTTTATATCTTCAGAATTCACAACATCTTGAATTGTAACTTCGGCACTTGAGTTGTGTCCGCCTTCGTTTACGCCTTTGGATATGGCAATGTGCGAATGTTCATCAATGATTCCTGCGGTTAAATGTTTGCCTTTTGCATCAATTATTGTTGCTGTTGCATCACTTAAGTTTTTACCAATTGAAACGATTTTACCATTTTTTACTAAAACATCAGATTCTGATAGAATCCCTTCTTTTTCGTTTGTCCAAACAGTTGCATTTTTAAATATTAAAGTTTGTTGCGATTGTTTTATAGCATTTCCAAAAGCAATATTTGGATAGGTAACAGGAAAAATTTTATTCGGCTTTGCAACTTTCGAAGTATCTTTTGCCATCACAAACGCACTTGTTTTTGTGGCTTTCCATTTGGTTTCATTTCCATTAAATAAAACGGCTTTTCCTGATAAATTTTCTAGATTTTCGATAAAACCATTAATTCTGGTGTAATTGGTTTTTATAGTATCGTTCGATTTTATAATACCAGAAATGGAATTATTTGAGATAGATAATTTATTAATGACTTTTTTAGTTTCTGAATTTACGATTTCGAATTTTGGTGCAATTACTTCTCCTTCAACTTTTAATTTATAAGTTTGGTTATCAATTACTAAATCATAATTTCCACGAATGTCTTTAGCATTCAAATCATTGATTACAAATTTGTTTCCTTGAACCCAATTTTCATATAAAATCGTTTTCTTATCAAATATTTCACCATTTGTAATGATGAAATTAGCATAACTTCCAGCATTTAAACTTCCAATTTCGTTGCTTTTATTTAAAATAGAAGCAGGAATTGTGGTCAATGATTCTAATGCTTTGGTTTTATCAAATCCATATTCGATAGATTTTAGCAAATTAGTTCTAAAATCTTCGACTTTTTTTAGCAAATCAGTAGTTAGCGCAAATTGAATTCCGTTTTCTGATAAAACTTTCAAATTCGTTGGTGCTTGATTCCAGAAACGCAAATCGGCTAATTCCATTTGATTGGCTTGATAATTATCCGAAACATCATAAGCTTCAGGAAAATTTATAGGAATAATGAATTTTGAATTCGTTTTTTTGATTTCATCAATACGTTCAAATTCGTTTCCTAAACCTTTCAAAACATAATTCAAATTGAATTCTTTGGCAATTTTTGAGGCTCGCAAACTATTTAGTTTATCACCAGTTTCGAAAATTTGAATTAATTTTTCATTATTTGATAAGGCTTCAAGCGACAAATCTTTGGTTAATGAGTTTCCTTTTTTATACCAATCCAAATCAAAATACATTTGTCGAATGAGCGCCATTGTTCCCATTAGCGAACTTGGATAACTCTGATTTGTAGTTACTGATTTGGTAAAGGCAAAATGATTGGAAATTGAATTTGAAATAATTCTAGATTTTGAATCGAAGTTATTCAGTGCAATCAATGCGCCAGTTCCACGAGCAATTCCATCTTGATGATGCGTCCCAACAACACCAAAACCAAGTTTCAGAAGTTCTTCGGCTTTAGTTGTATCGTATTTGTAATTTTCAATTCCGTTGGTTTCAGGTTTGATACTTTCGTTCCAATAATAGCCAACACGTTTGGTGTCGTATAAAGGTCTTCGCTCGGAAGTTTCTGCTTTTTTGGGTTTTTCAATTCCAAAACTAGTGTAAATATCAATAAATGAAGGATAAATTGATTTTCCAGAGGCATCAATAACAATACAATTTTTTGGAATCTTGGTAGAACTTCCAACTGAAACTACTTTTCCGTTTTGGATTAATAAAGTTCCGTTTTCAATTGTTTGCGATGGCGATACAATTATTTTAGCATTAGTAAATGCTGTAAAATTGTTGTTTTTGCTTTGAACACTTTCGTTATTCGGGAAATATTCTTGCGAATAGACTTCAGGAATAATTAGGCACAACAAAAAGAGTAAAATGCTTTTTTTCATATTGGTTTTTTGGTTGATTTTTTTTGAAGTGTAAATATAGGATATAAAAAAATGTAAATTATTTTTTTGAATGTTTATTTGTTAAATGATGCATTTTAGTTTTATTTGTCTATTTTTAAAATCTAAAATAAAAGTATGCTTATAAAAGTTTTTGGAAGTGCCGTTTTTGGAGTTGAAGCAACAACAATCACTGTCGAAGTCAATATGGATAAAGGAATTGGCTATCATTTAGTTGGACTTCCAGACAATGCAATCAAGGAAAGTAGTTATCGAATTGCAGCCGCACTCAAAAATAATGGTTATGTTATGCCAGGCAAAAAAATAACCATAAACATGGCACCAGCCGATTTACGAAAAGAAGGTTCTGCCTATGATTTGACATTAGCCATAGGAATTTTGGCAGGTTCTTCGCAAATAAATGCTGATGAAGTTGCGAATTACATTATTATGGGCGAATTGTCACTAGACGGAAGTTTGCAACCCATTCGTGGTGCTTTGCCAATTGCTATAAAAGCGAAAGAAGAAGGTTTTAAAGGTTTTTTCTTGCCTATTCAAAATGTAAAAGAAGCCGCAATTGTTGAAGGTGTAGATGTGTATGGTGTAGAAAATTTGCAACAAGTAATCGATTTTTTTGAAGGAAAAGGCACAGTTGAACCCACAAAAATTGACACAAGAGCCGAGTTTTATAAAACATTAGATTTTCCTGAACACGATTTTAGTGACGTCAAAGGTCAAGAAAGCATCAAACGTTCTATGGAAATTGCTGCTGCTGGTGGACATAATATTATTTTAATTGGCCCGCCAGGTTCAGGAAAGACGATGATTGCCAAACGTTTGCCAAGCATTTTGCCACCAATGACTTTGAGAGAAGCATTAGAAACCACCAAAATTCATTCGGTTGCAGGAAAATTAAAAGAAGTTGGACTTATGAATCAACGTCCGTTTCGTTCGCCACACCATACCATATCTAATGTAGCATTAGTTGGCGGTGGAAGTTATCCGCAACCTGGCGAAATATCTATGGCGCACAATGGCGTTTTATTTTTAGATGAATTGCCAGAATTTAAACGTGATGTTTTGGAAGTAATGCGTCAACCACTTGAAGATAGAGAAGTTACAATTTCTAGAGCGAAATTTACGATTACTTATCCAAGTTCGTTTATGTTAGTGGCAAGTATGAATCCAAGTCCAAGTGGATTTTTCAATGACCCAGATTCGCCACAAACTTCGTCTCCACACGAAATGACTCGCTATTTAAGTAAAATTTCTGGACCACTTTTAGACAGAATCGACATTCATATTGAAGTAACCCCAGTTCCTTTCGAAAAATTATCTTCTACCCGAAAAGCAGAATCTAGTGTCGATATTCGTGCACGAGTAACGGCTGCAAGAGAAATTCAAACTGCCAGATTTGCCGAAATGGAAACCGTAAACTATAATGCTCAAATGAGTACCAAACTCATTAGAGAATTTTGCAAACTCGACGAAACATCTCTAGAATTACTAAAAACCGCCATGGAACGATTGAATTTATCTGCTAGAGCCTATGATAGAATTTTGAAAGTGGCTCGAACAATTGCCGATTTAGAAGCCACCGATGAAGTAGGAGCGAGCCACATTGCAGAAGCCATTCAATATAGAAGTTTAGATAGAGAAGGTTGGTTGGGTTAGTTTTGATTTATTTTAATTTATAATATCTTGCGCCAACCAAAACTGGGTTATCTTTTTCAATATAATCCAAAACAAATTCGTTTTTAGGCTCAAAAACTGATTTTGTAAGTTCTTTTTTGTGAAGTTTAGTATACGTTTCAAAATTTAATTCATGGCTACTATCCAAAGTTTCAAATAATGGTACTTTTTGAATTTCTGATTTCCAATCGTCTTGAATTTCGGCTTCAAAAACTTTTGATTTAGATCCGCTTCCATAAGCAATAAATCCAAATTTAGCATTTGACAAGTCTAATTTTTCTTTATAATGATGGCATAAAGTAGATAATAATCCCAGAAAAATGGAACCTGAATAAATATTACCAACTTGTCCAGAGGCAATTTCTGATGGAGCAATTTTATGATTTACAAAATCTAAATAATCTTGGCTTTTTGCAATAATTTTAATTTTATCTTTGTAATCCTCAGAATTTGGATTTAAAAGAAGTTCAGGATTTTCTTGTGCAAAAATTTCTACAAAAGTTCTTCTGCCTTGAAACGCATAAGGAAGATGCATTAAAATACTAGTCCAATTTTGATATACGGCTTCTGGCTGATTACTTTCTTTTTTGAAATGAAAATAGGCATCAGTTATACGATTGATGTAACAGGAATTAGAATATTGTCCATCAAAAACGGGTTGTTCTTTATAAATTGAAACTTCGTTTTCTAGAACACCAAAAAAACTGGGATTATTTTCTTGATTTGTGATTTCGAGTTTTGAAATAGTTCTTCGAGGTTTAAAAAAATCAAAAACCCCTTCTGTAGAAACCCCAGTTGCTTGCGAAAATGCTAAAATTTTAGGATTAGAAGTAATCAACATCGCAATGGCTCCAGCACCTTGAGTATATTCACCAGTTGAATTCAAATCATATTTTGCATTATCCGTTGCCACAACAATTGCTTTTTTTGTTGGATTCAATCGAATATAATCTAAAGTTGTTTGCAAAGCATCAACGGCTCCAATGCAAGCAAAAGTAACATCCACAACATCACAATTTCTAAAATTTCCTACTCCAAATTGCGATTCCAAAAGTGAAACGATATAAGAAGCAATGGGTTTTGAACTATCTAAACCACTTTCAGAACCAACATAAATTCTTGAAATTTCATCAGGTTTCAAATCACTTTGTTTGATGAGTTTCAAAACTACATTTGCTCCAAACGTTACTACATCTTGATGAACATCTGGAAAAGTCATTTTGGTTAAACCTAGACCTTTTATGAGTTTTTCGGGTTCAATATTTCGGTTTTCTGCAAGTGTTTTTATTGGAAGATGTATTTTTGGTACATCAAAAGCGATACTATCAATTCCTACTTTCATTTTCTTAATTTAGAATTGCTAATTTAATAAGTTAGGCGAAATTTTAATTCAAACAAACCTTAAAAATTAAAAATAGTATTCAGATTTGTGAATATCATAAAAAAACAACTAGTATATTTTCAAATTCATAATTTTAAAACTATAAATTATTGGAATAAAATTTAGGATAACAATTCAATAGTATATATTTGTGTTAACAAATGTTTGATAATGGAAGAATGTATTTCGGTTTTTGATATGTTAAAAATTGGTGTTGGACCATCAAGTTCTCACACGCTTGGGCCTTGGCGTGCAGCCGAACGTTTTCTGACAGAGGTTAGAAATATTGATATTATTCATAAAATTACTAGAGTTAAAGTTGATTTGTATGGATCACTTTCTTTAACAGGAAAAGGTCATGCTACAGATTTAGCCGTCATGTTGGGACTTTCAGGTCAAGATCCTGAGTATATTCCAATTCAAGATATAGCATCAATCATTAAAAACATTGAAGATTCCAGCGAAATAAATCTCGGAAACGAAATTGTAGTTCCGTTTTATTTTCTTCAAGATATTGTTTTCAATAAAAACTTTTTGCCATTTCATGCCAATGGATTAAAGTTCACTGCTTTTTATGATGATGAAGAATATGAATCTATTTTTTACTCGATTGGTGGTGGTTTTGTTGTCAAAGAGGAACGAATTAATGCAAAAAAGAAACACGAAATAAAATGTGCTTTTCCTTATCCGATTCAAAATGCAGAACAACTTTTGAATTATACCGTTTCAGAAAACAAAACCATTTCTGAAATTGTTTATGAAAACGAAAAATCAATGCGTTCTGAGGCTGAAATTCATCATGAATTAATGCGAATTTGGAATACTATGCTTGAATGTATGAATATTGGTTGTCATTCTGAAGGGATTTTGCCAGGAGGTTTGAATGTGCGTCGTCGTGCTTTTGACATGCATCAAAATCTTATAGGTTTAGCCAATTATTCGAATCCACAAGAATGGTTGGAATGCATCAGAAATACTGAAGTGAAGTTTAGACAAATTTTGAAATGGGTTTCCTGCTTTGCTTTATCTGTGAACGAAGTAAATGCTGCACTTGGTAGGGTTGTAACGGCTCCAACCAATGGAAGTGCTGGGGTAATACCTGCAGTTTTGATGTATTATTTATGTATTGAAAATCACGATGCAGGCGAAAAAGAAATCAAACAGTTTTTGATGGTTGCTGGCGAAATTGGAAGTATTTTCAAGAAAGGTTCTACAATCTCAGCAGCTATGGGTGGTTGTCAAGCAGAAATTGGAGTTTCGTCTGCAATGGCAGCAGCTGCGTTGTGTGAAGTCATGGGAGGAACTCCAGACCAAGTTTTGGTAGCCGCCGAAATTGCAATGGAACATCATTTGGGTTTAACCTGTGACCCAATAGGCGGTTTAGTTCAAATTCCGTGTATCGAACGAAATACAATGGGAGCCATAAAAGCAATAAATGCGGCAGAATTAGCTCTAGAAACTGATGCAAAAAATGTGAAAGTTCCTTTAGATAAAGTAATCAATACCATGTGGCAAACCGCTAAAGATATGAATTCTAAATACAAAGAAACTTCAGAAGGCGGGTTGGCGATTGCTGTAAATATGGCAGATTGTTAAAAATAATTTTTTTGATTTTATGAAAAGAATAGTTTTGATTGTATTGGTGTTTATAATAAGTTTTGGATTTTCGAAATTAAATTCTAATAATGAAGTTGTATTTTCAATTGAAAAAGGCAAAGAATTAAAGGAAAATAATCAACTATTCCAATTGATACCAACGAGTTTAAAAAACATTTCAAAAGATACTTTGTATTATGCAAGTATGTCTTGTTCTTGGCAAGATTTATATTATGTAAAAGGGAATGAATTACTTTTTAATGGTATAGATTGTGACAAAAATTCTCCAGTGATACTTGCATTAGCACCCAGAGAAATTAAAAAAGTAACTTTGAAATTAAGAACAACTCATAAAATATATTACGATCATGTGAAATTAGCATTTAATTTTATAAAACTCAAAAACAAAACTGATAAAATTGACACTGATTTAATATATAAAATCAATAAATCAAACCTAATTTATTCCAATATAGTTTCATTTGAATAAGACAAAAAGCCAAACAAATTTGTACAAGTTTTCGTATTCTTAAATTGTTTTAGTTTATAAAAATTATAAAATTATAAAGGTTTTCTTCGTGTATCAATAATTGAAATTACAAACCAAGTTCCTTTTTCTTCAATCAAAGTAAAAACATTAACACCAGAATGAGATAGTTTTTTGTTGATATAAAATTCATATGGCATCCAGGCAATTGCCATTGCTTCATCTATTTGAAATTTGTAATCTAATATTTTTTCTTCAATTGTAATTGAGGTTGGAATAGAAGCAATACTTTTAAAGAATTTATTTGTAGGAGTCTGACTCAAACTGTTAACAGTTCCATTTTTTTCAATAGATTGTAAAGTGAAATTTTTTAAACAAACTGATTTTATTTTTATTGTATCTTTGGAATTTAAACCTTCAAAAAAAGTATCAATAGATTTTTTAATGTTTTCATTTTGAGCGATACTCATATTAATATTTAACAAAAATAACAGTAAAAATAGAGATTGAAATTTTAAATTATTTTTCATTTTTATAAATTATGATTAATTTGAAAACAAAATTAACACTTTTTGTTACTTTTACAATTTAAACAATAAAATATGTCTGTAGCCAAAAAAGATTATAAAAAAATTACAACCAAGTCGTTGATTGATATGAAAACCAATGGCGAAAAAATATCAATGCTCACAGCCTATGATTTTACAATGGCAAAAATTGTAGATTCCGCTGGGATTGATGTTATTTTAGTTGGTGACTCAGCCAGCAATGTCATGGCTGGACACGAAACTACTTTGCCAATTACTTTAGATCAAATGATTTATCATGCATCTGGAGTTGTTAGGGCTTGTAATCGTGCGTTAGTAGTAGTTGATTTACCATTTGGAACCTATCAATCTGATCCAAAAGAAGCCCTGCGTTCTTCAATCAGAATTATGAAAGAAAGTGGTGGACACGCAGTAAAAATGGAAGGTGGAAGTGAAATTAAACAATCCATAAAACGTATTCTAGCAGCAGGAATACCAGTAATGGGTCATTTGGGTTTAACACCACAATCCATATATAAATTTGGAACTTACACCGTTCGTGCCAAAGAAGAAGAAGAAGCCGAGAAACTAATGGAAGATGCTAAATTATTGGAAAGTTTGGGTTGTTTTGCTTTAGTAGTAGAAAAAATTCCTGCCCATTTAGCAGAAAAAGTAGCAAAAAGTATTTCTATTCCTGTAATAGGAATTGGTGCTGGAGGTGGAGTTGACGGACAGGTTTTAGTAATTCATGACATGCTTGGTATGAATAATGAGTTTAGTCCAAGATTCCTGCGCCGATATCTAAATCTTTTTGACGATATGACAAACGCCATTGGTAAATATGTTGCAGATGTAAAATCAAGCGATTTCCCAAACGCAAGTGAACAATATTAGAAGTAAATTTTATAATACCTATAATGGCTGATAAAGTTTTATCCAATAAAAATAACTTACAAATTCTTCACGAAGACAATCATTTAATTGTGATTAATAAAAGAGTAGGTGATATAGTACAAGGCGATAAAACAGGTGATAAACCTTTATCAGATGTTGTGAAAGAATACGTCAAAGACAAATACAACAAACCAGGCGAAGTTTTTTTAGGAGTGGTTCATCGACTAGATCGCCCAACAACTGGAATTGTTGTTTTTGCCCGAACCAGCAAGGCTCTAACTCGAATGAATGAACTTTTTAGTAATCGCGAAACCCAAAAAACATATTGGGCTGTGGTAAAAAATAAACCCCCAAAACCAGAGGATAAACTTTTACATTATTTGAAACGAAACGAAAAAAACAATACGTCAAAAGCGCATACTAAAGAAGTTCCAGAAAGTAAATTAGCAAGTTTAGATTATAAAATTATAAAAGAATTAAACAACTATTTTGCATTAGAAATTAATCTTCATACGGGCAGACACCATCAAATCAGAGCACAACTCTCAGCCATTGGATCTCCCATAAAAGGAGATTTAAAATATGGTTTTGATCGAAGTAATCCTGATGGTGGAATTCATCTTCATGCTAGAAAATTAGTTTTTATACATCCCGTTTCCAAAGAAAATTTAACGATAGTTGCACCCGTTCCAGACGAAGTAGTTTGGAAAGCTATTTAAAAAATAAAACATGAATTTTAAAACCAATATTGATTTCCGTAAAAAATCGCTCGAAGACTTACTAGAAAACATCATTCGATATGAAAATGATATTGTCGACGCCTTGTTCAAAGATTTTGGAAAACCTGCTTTTGAGGCCGTTTTAACGGAGACTAATTATGTTATTTCGGATTTGAAATACACTATTAAAAATATTAAAACATGGGCAAAACCAAAAAAAATTTCGTCTTCCATACTTAATTTTCCTTCTTCGGATTATATTTACAACGATCCTTATGGAAATGTATTGATAATTTCACCTTGGAATTATCCTTTTCAATTGGCACTTTGTCCTTTAGTTGCTGCAGTTGCAGCGGGTAATTCAGTTACATTGAAACCATCTGAAATGACACCAAACACATCTTTGCTAATTGCCAAAATACTTCGAGAAACTTTCGATGAAAAGCATGTGGTTGCTATTCTAGGCGATGCAGGAATGTCGCAACAATTGCTAAAACAGCGTTGGGATTATATCTTTTTTACTGGAAGTGTTCCTGTTGGTAAAATTATTGCAAAAATTGCTGCCGAAAATTTGACGCCAGTAACTTTAGAACTTGGTGGTAAAAGTCCTTGTATTGTTGATGATACTGCAAATCTAAAAATTGCTGCTAAAAGAATTATTTGGGGAAAAATGCTTAATGCGGGTCAAACGTGTGTGGCTCCTGATTATATTTTGGTACATAAAAAAGTAAAATCTGAATTTATTACTTTACTTCAAAAAGAAATCAAAAAAGCACTTGGAGATAACCCTGAATTATCGCCAGATTACGCCCGAATTGTTAATTCCAAAAATTGGGAGCGACAACTTGAACTTCTTGAAAACCAAAAAATAATTGTTGGAGGAGAATCAAAACGAGATGGTTTTTATCTAGCTCCAACACTTCTTGATGAACCAAAATTAGATTCTAAAGTAATGCAAGAAGAAATTTTTGGACCAATTTTGCCAATTATCTCTTTTGAATCCAAACAAGAAGTAGAAAAAATTATTTTGAGTTATGAAAAACCATTATCATTATACCTATTCTCCCAAAATCAAAAATATATCGATCAAATTTTGTCAAAGTTTTCTTTTGGAGGTGGCTGCATTAATGATGTAATTATTCATTTAGTAAACCATAGATTACCATTTGGAGGTGTTGGAAGTTCTGGAATTGGAGCCTATCACGGAAAATGGAGTTTTGATATTTTTTCACATAAAAAATCAATCGTAAAACGTGGTAATTGGATTGATATTCCAATTAGATATGCACCATATGGTACAAAAATAAAATGGTTTAAGAAAGTGTTAAATTGGATTTAGTGCGAAAATTAGTAGTAATTTAGATTTAAAATCTTATATTTGAATACAAATGTTTTTATGAAAAATTCAAAACAAAAATTACAAGAAATTAGAGATAATAGCATTGAATTAAATTTTAATGATACTTTTAATGAATCGTTCGAAAATTACAAAAAAATTGCTCTCTCTGGTGGATTAACGTTCATGATTTTATCGGTTTGCTTGGCATCACTGTGTTTATTTTTGTATATGTTTGCTTTTGGATTTAGTTCAATTTCTGATAGTATTGTTGGTTTAAGTTTATCGAATTTGGATGGAACGGGTAGTGTTATTTATTTTATTACAGTTGTAATTGTAACTGCACTGATAACCCCAATATATGCAGGAATAATTAAAATGGCGAGTAATGCTGACCAAAATAAAGAAGTTTCAGTAGGAACTAGTTTCGAATATTACAGAAATTCATATTTCATGGATTTGTTTTTGTCGAGTTTAATAATAACATCTTGTTCTGTAGTATTTACATTCCTTTTTAATACTCTTGGAATGAACTTTGTTGGGATAATATTGAGTTATTCCATTTCATTTTTTACTTTTTTGACACCACTTTTTATCATATTCGGAAATTTAAAAGCAAAAGAAGCAATACAGGCAAGTTTTATAACAACAACAAAATATTTTCCAGTTACATTGGGACTAATTATAGTTGGGATTTTAATGGTTTGTTTAGGTTTTTTTGCTTTTTGTTTAGGAATTTTTTTTACATTTCCATTTATATATTCTTTGTATTTTACGATTTATAAAAAAGTAATTGGTATTAATGAAAATTCTGAAATTGATGAAATTGGATTATTTGAGGATTAACTAAAAAAGTAATATTATTTCACTACAAATCAAAAATATAATTTTTAATCTTGTCACAAAGACCGAAGGGAATGTAGTAGATGAAAATCTGATTTATTACAATTGGTTTTTTGTATGCTTCTTTTTCGTAGGAATTTATTTGATTTTTTATTTTATTTCTAAAAAATCAATAAACTACAATAATGATTTCATCAAAATCAAACCCGAAATTGATAACTCGAATGAACAATTTAGATTATTTTTAATATTTATTGGAGTTTCACTTCCAATAATAGAATTAGTAGTAGAATTAACAAATACTAGGGATATTGATACTCGAATAATAAATTTGACAACAAGTTCGATATTCATTGCTTTATATTTTATTAGTAAAAAATATAATTTCATATTTAAAAATCTACAATATATTATACCTGTTTTCTTTCTTTCATATGTGTGCACAACAATTGATCGATTAATTGAATATCCTCAAGTATCAATGACATCCATTGAGTTTATACTAATGTTTTTTCTCTCTTTTAACATCTTTAAATCTATCAGGATTTATAGAATTTTTATTGTTGGAGTTCTTGTAACGCTTATTATACTTAATACAAATGGTCTACTGTCAACATATACTACGGTTTCAATACTTTCGTATTGTTTTTTGATAGCAATAGTTAACCATGCAAGACATATTGTATTATTAAATACAAAATACAAATTGTTGTTTAGTGACAATATTGTAAACAAGGGTAATTCTCTAGTAATTGCAGTTAATCAAAAAGGAGAGTTATTGTATTGTAGCGATACAATAAAATCTATTTTGGGCTACTCAAGCAAAGAAGTTATGGGAATGAATTTTTGGAAATTAACAAAAGATCCAGAATTCAAGTCCTTTGATTACGAAATAAACAAAGATCTATACATTCGAAAATTGAAGTGTAAAGACGACAGTTTAAAGTTTATTCAATGGAAAGATTCTAAATATTCTGACGAAATAATTGTTGGAATCGGGCAGGATGTTACAGAGCAAATTCATATTCAAAATCAATATAAAAATTTTATTGAGAACTCTTCAGAAATGGTTTTTGAAACTAATAACCTCGGAATTTTAACCTTTGTAAATAATTTTGCAATAAAAACAATGGGGTATTCCAATAAAGAAATTCTGGGAAAACCTTTTACATTTTTTATTCGTGAAGATTATCAACAAAAAATATTTGACCGCTATTCAAAAATACATTTAGATCAGACAAATAGTACTGCTGAATTTCCAATGATAAAAAAAGATGGAACTAAAATTTGGGTATCGCAACAAGTTACCATCAAAAGAAATGATTTTGGAAAAATAACAGGATTCTTTTCTTTTTCGAGAGATATAACTTTCATCAAAAAACTTGACAAAGAAAATTCTAAAAGAGAAAAAAAGAAAATACAATACAATGATGTTGTCAAAGAATTAGCCTCCAAAACAATTGATAAAGATTTGAGTTTTGATACCATAGTTGATACAATCATAAGAGTTTCATCCAAAACACTCGATGTGAATCGCTCTGGATATTGGAGTTATGATCCTGAAAAGATTACTTGCCAGCATTTGATTGAGTTTGACAAAAACGTTCTCAAAAAAGAAATAATCTTAAAATTTGAGGACTATCCAAATTATTTTAGAAGGATT
The DNA here is from genome assembly GCA_031431275.1 of Bacteroidota bacterium. GTDB lineage: Bacteria > Bacteroidota > Bacteroidia > Flavobacteriales > Flavobacteriaceae > Flavobacterium. The sequence goes on along the minus strand of JANPDC010000019.1, from coordinate 21,417 downwards.
GAGAAAAGATCTCAAATCGTAACCAACGATTCTAAAGATAATATTGAGAATGATGTTTTTGATGCCAGTTATACAAACACAAATAAAATTAAATCATGGGTTGATACTCCAGTTTTTAGCGAAGGTAAACTAATTGGAATTTTGAGTTTTGAAACCATAACAAAGTATAAAGTTTGGGATAATGAGGATTGTAGTTTTGCAAAATCAGTATCAGATTTGATTGGCTTGCAAATTGAGACGCAAAAAAGAGTTCAAGCCGAAGAAAAACTTTTGTACAAAGGCGAATTATTATCAGCAATTACTGCTATTACTACTAAGTTTTTGACTAGTAATTCAATTGAAGAAACTTTTGATGAAACCTTAAAAATCATCGGTAAGGTAGCAAAAGCAGATCGTGCTTATTATTTTGAAAACAATCACGAAGCAAAAACAGTTAGTCAAAAATACGAGTGGACAAACGAGAAAGCCTCGGCCGAAATCGATAATCCAGAATTACAGAATTTACCCCATAAAAGTTTTCAAGAATTTGTTGAAATTTTATATCAGAATAAAGAGTATAATATAATCGTAAATACACTTGAAAAATCGACTTATAAAAAAACGCTAGAAGATCAAAACATTCTATCAATTCTAATCATACCGATTTTTGTAAAAAATAAATTACACAGTTTTATTGGATTTGATGACTGCACAGATGAACGTATATGGAGTGAAGAGGAAATTAGTATTCTAAAAAATTTAGCAAATAACATATCTACTTTTTTAGATAAAAACATAAATGAGTCAATAATCTTTGAAAATGAAAACAAATTAAATTACAAAAGTGATTTGTTGAACACAATAACTACAATCACAAATAGATTTTCTTCTGACTCAAAAATTGATGCAATATTTAGTTTATCATTAAAAGAAATAGGAACAGTAACAAACGTTGATAAAATTTATTATTTCGAAAATAATGCAATAGAAAAAACAGTGAGTTTAAAATATGAATGGGTTAGTGAAAATTCAACATCACAAATTGATAACCCAATTTATCAGAATTTTAGTCATGAAAAAATAATTAAAAATATTTCTATTTTAAATCAAAATCAACAAATTAATCAAATTACCAGTAAACTTGATGATTCAGACTATAAAACGTTCTTGCTAGAAAATAGTATTTTAACTTCTCTATTGATACCCATTTTCATAAAAAATCAACTTCATAGTTTTATTGCTTTTGATGATTGTACAAATGAAAGAGTTTGGACAGATGATGAAATTAATATTTTAAATACCTTTTCAAAAAATGTTTCTTCAAGTATTGAAAGAAATCAAAATGAGTTAACTATTGACGAAAATGAAAATAAACTCTATTATAAAAATGAACTCATAAACAAAATATCATTAATCTCACAAAAATTTTCAAATACAAAAAACTTACACAGTACAATTAATGAAGCAATTGAAATCATTGGTAAAGTTTCCAAAGTTGACAAAGTATATATATTTGAAATAAATGATAAAAATAACACAGTAAAATTAACCAACGAATGGTGTAATAAAAATGCAAAAAAAGAGATTGACAATCCAATTCTGCAAAATTTAGATCAAAATATTTTTGCAGAAACATTAAAAGTAATATCGAAGAACCAAAATTTTAATTTAATAACTAAAAATTTAAAAAAATCAGATTACAAAACAATTCTTGAAAATCAGAATACCATTTCAACATTTATAGTTCCAATTTTTATAAAAAATCAATTAAATAGTTTTATTGGATTCGAAGACAATAAAAATGAAAGAGTTTGGAGTATTGATGAAATTAATATTTTTGAAAACCTTGCTAGTAATATTTCAATAGCAATTGAAAGGATTCTTAACGAGCAAATAATAAATGAAAATGAAATTAAAATCATATACAAAAATGATTTACTAGATGTTATTTCTCAAAACACAAAACAACTTCTAAAAAGTAAAAATAATGCCGATATTTTTGATGCAACTCTAAATTCAATTGGAAAAATAACAAATTTAGATCGATTAACATTCTATGAAAACATCCCAGAAAGAAAACTTTTTAAGCAAAAGTACCGATGGGTAGTTGGTTCAACTAACATATTTGATATTAATCCAAAAGCTGAATTTTTACCCTACACAGAAATTCAAGAAGGAATTTCTATTTTAGAAAAAAATAACCCATTTTTTGTAGTAACAAAAGACTTTCACGAAGGACGACTCAAAAATATGTTTTTATTATTTAACATAAAATCCATTTTGTTTCTTCCAATATTTGTAAAAGAAAGTTTCTATGGCTACATTTCATTCGATGATACAGAAAAAGAGCGATATTGGTCAAATGATGAAATAAGTATACTACAAACTGTTGCAAATAGTATTTCTGTCGCAATAGAAAGAAATATTAACGAAACTCAAATTGCAGAAAGTGAAGAAAAATTCAGAATACTTTCAGATAATATTCCAGGAACAGTTTATCTCTCAAAATATGATGATGCATCAACAAAATTATATATCAATAATCAAATAGAAAAACTAACAGGTTATCCAGCAAAAGATTTCCTAGAAAATGATTTTTCTTTCATCGACATAATACATCCTGAAGACAGAGAAAGAGTTTTACGCGAACAAAAACAAAGTCTTTTAGAGGGCAAACAATTCCATTCCACATACAGAATTATTCAAAAAACTGGAAAAATAATATGGATTGAAGAGTTTGGAGATGCAATTAGAAAAAATAATAGTATTGAGTTCATTGGAGGAATTTTTATTGATATAACACAAAAAATAGAAGCCGAAAAAGCAATTAAAGACAGAAAAGTAGCCGAAGCAGCAAGTCAAGCCAAATCAGATTTTTTGTCAAACATGAGTCACGAAATCAGAACCCCATTAAACGGAATCATAGGATTTACTAATTTATTAATAAATACAAAACTAGAGAACATTCAAAAACAATACATGACAACCATCAATGAATCAGCAAATTCATTAATGGAAATTATAAATGATGTTTTAGATTTTTCAAAAATCGAAGCAGGAAAACTAGAACTAAATATCGAAAAATGTGATATTCAAGAACTAGCAGTACAAATTGTAAATTTGATGAAACACCAATCTAACGAAAAAGATTTGGCACTCTTTCTAAAAATTGATGAAAATGTACCAAAATTTATTTGGATTGACGAAACTAGATTAAAACAAATTATTCTAAATCTCTTAAGTAATGCATTAAAGTTTACAGAAAATGGACAAATCATTTTCTCAATAAAAGTACTCGAAAACATTCAAAAATCTGAAAACGTAATTCGTTTTTCAGTAAAAGATACAGGAATAGGAATCAAAAATATCAATCAAACTCACATATTTAACGCTTTTACACAAGAAGACAGTTCCACAACAAGAAAATTTGGAGGAACAGGATTAGGGTTGTCAATTTGCAATCAACTCCTGGAATTAATGAAAAGTGAAATGCAACTCAAAAGCATCTACAAAATAGGAAGCGAATTCTTTTTTGATTTAAAACTAAAAACATCAACTACAACTATTCAAGTCATTGACGAAGCAGAACAAGAATCAAATAAAATCATTAAAAAAGTAAAACATGATTATGGTCAAGAAAACTATAAAATTCTCATAGTCGAAGACAACAAAATTAATATGCTTTTAGCCAAAACCATGGTCAAACAAATCATACCAAACTCATCTATCTATGAAGTCATAAACGGAAAGTTAGCGGTGGATAATTTCGAAATTATAAAGCCAGATTTAGTTTTAATGGATATACAAATGCCCGAAATGAACGGATATGAAGCTACAAAAAAAATAAGAAAGTTTCGAAACTCAGAACAAACACCAATCATAGCATTAACAGCAGGAATAGCAGTTGGTGAAAAAGAAAAATGTATAGAAGCAGGAATGAATGACTACATTTCTAAACCCATAATAAAAGAAAATTTAGAAAAAATAATCTTTAAATGGATTAACAAATAAACTACAAAAAATGTGTAGTTTTACATCACTTTAAAAACATAAAATTATGAAATGGGATAGTAATAAACAAAGCGAAAATTTCGAAGATAGAAGAGGAATGTCTGGAGGAGGAAAAGCACTTGCAGGCGGAGGAGGAATCATTGCAATTGTAATAGTTTTGTTACAGATATTCGGAGGAGAAACAGGACAAACAGTCGGCAATATTTTGCAACAAACACAAGGGCAAAGCCAGCAAACAGAGCAAACAGAATCACAACCTCTAACAGAACAACAACAAAAAGAAGGTAAATTCATTGAATCACTTCTAGCCTATAATGAAGAAGCGTGGAGCAAAATTTTCAAAGAAAACAACATCCAATTTGAACCTGCAGGAATGATTCTATTTACAGATCAAGTTCAAACCGCCTGTGGAGGAGCAAGTGCAGCATCAGGACCATTTTATTGCCCAGGAGATCAAAAAATTTATATGGATTTGGCATTCTTTGAAGAACTCAGGACTCGCTTTGGAGCAAAAGGCGGAGATTTTGCAGTAGCCTACGTCCTTGCACATGAATACGGGCATCACATACAAAAAATACTAGGAACATCAGACAAAATGCGACAAGCACAACAAGGCAAATCAGAGGTAGTTGCAAACAAACTATCAGTAGCACTTGAATTACAAGCCGATTTCTATGCAGGCGTTTGGGCACACAACAACCAAGAACTTCTTGAAGAAGGAGATATAGAAGAAGCACTAAGTGCAGCAAATGCAGTTGGAGATGATGCCATTCAAAGTAAAATGCAAGGACAAGTCGTACCAGATACATTCACACATGGATCCTCAGCAAAAAGAATGGAATGGTTCAAAAAAGGGTACAAAACAGGCGATATTAGCCAAGGAACAACTTTTCAAGAAATGTAGATTTAGGAGCTAATCCAACTGTTCGTTTCAAGAAAATATTTTGAAATACATTTTTCAGTTACAAAAAAAGGAGCTTCCGTTGGTCGCTCTTTTTTTATGCGAAAAATTAGTAGTTCAAAATATTTTGCTTTTCACTACCATTTGGGCTAATTAAAATTTAGTTAATCTTTAACTTTTTCAAAACCTAATAAACGCTATTTTTATCAAAACAAATAAAACATGAAAAAACTAATTTTATCAGCATTCCTTTGTGGTGTTTTTGCAAACTCATTTTGCCAAGAACAAAAACCAAAATCACCAAACACAGGAATAAAAGAACCACAATTTTTAACGAAAGTTGAAGGAATCAAAGAATATTCGTTACCAAACGGATTGAAGATTTTATTAATTCCAGATGCAACTCAATCAAACGTAGTTGTAAATATTGTATATGGAGTTGGCTCTCGTCACGAAGGCTATGGCGAATCAGGAATGGCACATTTGTTAGAACACATGTTGTTCAAACGATCATCAAAATTCAAAGAAATCAAAAAAGCAATTGCAGACAAAGGCGCATCAGCAAACGGAACAACTTGGTATGATAGAACAAACTATTATGAAATCCTTCCTGCAACAGATGAAAACCTATCGTGGGCTTTAGATATGGAATCAGACAGAATGGTGACTTCTGCAATTTTACAATCAGATTTAGATACAGAATTTAGTGTCGTTCGAAACGAATTTGAAATTGGTGAAAATAATCCTGCTAGAGTTTTGCAAGAACGAATTTTATCAACAGCATATTTATGGCATAACTACGGAAAATCAACCATTGGAAGTAAAGAAGACATAGAAAGAGTTCCAGCAAGTCGTTTAAAGAAATTCTATCAAAAATTCTATCAACCCAATAATGCGACCTTAATTATTGGAGGAAAATTCGATGAAAAGAAAACATTAGGTTTAATAACAAAGTTTTTTGCCAAAATTCCAAAATCAACAATTCCAATTGAGCAAACCTACACTGTTGAACCACCACAAGATGGCGAAAGATTTGTGGAGCTAAAACGAAATGGCGATAACCAAAACATTGCAATGGCATATCATACGCCAAGTTTTTCTGATAAAGATTATGCTGCAAATGATGCTATAATTTCTATTTTGACAAACAATCCATCAGGTGTTTTGTACAAAAAATTAATTGAAACTAAATTGGCAACCAGTGTTTATGGATATTGTCAGGAATTAAAAGATCCAGGATTTAGTTATTTTTCTTGTGATATTCCAAAAGACAAAGACATAAATGTAGTTCAAAAAGAGTTTTTAGATATTATGAATAATGTCCCAAAAATGACATTTACAGAAGAGGATTTAAAACGTGCTAAAAACGAACTATTAAAAAATTTCGAAAATATTTTCAATAAAACAGAGAGATTGGCCATTGGACTAACTGAAATTGTAGGATCTGGAGATTGGAGATTGTTTTTTCTTTACAGAGACAATGTTGAAAAATTGACAGTACAAGATTTACAAAATGCAGCCAAAAAATACTATTTACCAAGCAATAGAACTTTTGGACGATTTATTCCAGAGGCAAATAGCGAAAGAACTGTCGTTAGTGAAACAAAAGATGTTTCAGCCTTGGTAAGTGGATACAAAGGAAAAACAATTGAAGAAAACAAAACTACTTTTGAAACCTCTGTTGCTAACATAACAAAAAATATCGAAAATGGTAAATTGGCATCTGGAGCAAAATTCTCTCTTTTAGAAAAACCAACAAAAGGAGATAAAATCGAAGCAAGAATTTTGTTGAGAATGGGTGATGAAAAATCACTTTCAAATAAATCTCAAATAGCAGAAATGACTGCTAAAATGCTTAAAATGGGAACAAAAAACCGAAGCAAAAAAGACATCAATGACCAACTAGATCAATACAAAACAAACTTGAATATTGGAGGAAGCGTTGACGGTTTATATGTTTCAATAAGCACAGATAAATTTAATTTGAACAATGCGTTGAATTTAGTTGAAGATATAGTAAGAAATCCAATTTTTGATGTTGCTGAATTTGATAAAATAAAACTTGAAACAAAAAGTGAATTAGAAACGAGTAAAAGTGATCCTCGATTTGCCGCTACAGACATAATGAATAAGAAAACGTCAATGTATCCGAGTTCACACCCCTATTATTTAGTTTCTATTGATGAAAAAATGGCAGCTTTAGATAAAATCTCTATTGATGAGGTAAAAAAATTCTATGCCGATTTCTATGGTGGAAAAAATGCAATAATATCATTTGTAGGAGGAATTGACAAACCTTCCATAAAAACATTTATCAACAAAACTTTTGACAACTGGAATCCAAAAACAGAATATACAAGAATTCCAACACAATATTTTGAAAGCAAAGCCGAGAATAAAATCATTCAAATAAATGACAAATCAAATGCAGCTCTTTTGGGAACATTAAATTTGAATATTGGTGAAAAAGATGCTGATTATCCTGCTGTCGCCATGGCAAATGAATTACTTGGTGGTGGAGCATTTTTATCATCAAGAATTCCACAGCGTTTGCGTGAAGCCGAAGGAATGAGTTATGGTGCAGGATCATTTGTAACTGCAAATGCAATTGACAAAACAGGTTCTTGGGTATTGTATGCTTTTTTTAATCCAACCTTTCAAGGAAGATTGAATGTTGCATTGTCAGATGAAATCAACAAGGCAATTGAAAAAGGTTTTACAAAAGAGGAGTTTGATAATTCTTTGAAATCATGGTTACAAGGCAGACAAACTTCACTTGGAACAGATTCCTTTTTAGCACGTCAACTAAGAGAAAATTTAGATTTAGGTAAAACTTTTAAAGATTATGAAGACTTTGAAACGAAAACAAAATCATTAGATGTATCAAAAGTAAACGCGGCTTTAGCAAAGTATTTTGACTTGAAAAAGTTAGTTCTAATTTATGCAGGAGATTTTACTAAAAAGTAAACTCTTCAACAAGATCTAACAGGTTTTTAAAACCTGTTAGATCTTTTTTTACTGTTTTTATATTGTCAATTAAAAGTCGTTTTTGAGTGTCTTTTTTATTCGTAAATCACTGACTATCGATTAATTCAGCAACCAATCTTCCAGATTTCATTGCAGCATTTATAGAACCATTCATCATATGATCGCCACAAATAAATAAGTTTTCATCAAATTGAATGTCAGAATCGGCTAACTCATCGGTAACTTTTTCCTGATTAGGCAAGGCGTAATTGATTCTGTAAACCTTCAACATTTTCCAATCCTCAATTTGATTCCCATACCAAGTTTTTAATTCTGATTTCATATTTTCAGATAAAACTTCATCCGTTACATCTGGAATTCCATTGTAAGAAACAGAAATTAATACTTTGTTATTAGGAGCATATTTATTTGATACATTTGTCATAACTGTCAAATTGTTGACCCATTTTTTATTTGAAGAAGCATTTAAGATCACAACAGCCTTCTTAGTAGGAGCAAGGTTAGTTTCAAAATACACATTAGTAACTTGCTGTGATTTGGTTTTATCTTGTGGAATAATATATTTTGCAAAACCAGTGGCTTCAGTAGCAACAATTATCTTATCACTTTTATACGTGGCTCCGTTTTGAGAAATAACTTTGTTATTTTCGATTCCAGTAACTTTTACATTATATATGATAGAATTTTCGGGAAGCATCGCAACTAACTGTTTCGGAATTTCTTCCATACCCAATTCTGGAATTGCTGCATCACCTTTAGAAAACATTTTCATCACAAAATCAAACATATTGCTTGAAGTCTTTAATTCGTTTTCAAGAAAAATTCCAGAAAAAAAAGGCTTGTAGAATCGCTCTATCATTTTTGTACTAAAACCATATTTCTCTAGTTGAGAATACGTTTTAATTTCGGGTTGTTTGAAAATTGAAGAAATCGAAATTTTAACTAATTTATATTTCAGAGTAAGTGTCTTTATTTTATCCTTCAAAGAACCAACAGGAGCAAAAAGTGTAGCGAATGTTGCAGTAGGACGACGAAAAGGATCCGCAATTTCGAATTGTCCATCATCATAGAGAACACTTGCTCCAGGCAAAAATGATTTTAGATTTAGTTTTTCATAATCTAATAATGCTTTTGTTTCAGGATAATCAGTCAATAAAACCTGAAAACCTCTATCAAATCTATAGCCATCAATCAAATCAGTTTTTATACGTCCACCAGCACGATCAGTGGCTTCAATTATTTTAATTTTATGCCCTTTTTTATGTAAATAAACGGCTGCTGTAAGTCCAGCAATTCCTGCTCCTATTATAGTTATTGTTTGTTTCATTAAAAAATATAATTATATCCAAAAATACACATTTATTAGAATGATTTTAATTTTTTTTGTGAATATGTTAACAAATTCAGTAATTATTTATATGTTTGTACAATAGAAAATACATCATGAGAAAAATATACCTTCCAATCGGATTATTAATTTTTGTAACATTTTTAATCTTTAGTTGTACTGTTAATAACGAAAATGACAAGTTAGTTCTAACTTTGCCTACTTTGAATACGAAAAATCCTGCGGTAACAGGACAAAGAACTGCTTCTTGCGGAACTGAAATTACTTCAACAGGTGGTTCGTCTATTTCAACAACTGGATTAGTGTATAGTTTAACACAGTTTCCCACGATTTCTGACAATATAATTTATTTTCAACAGCCTCAAGTTTCAAATTATACGATGCCAATTACAGGTTTAACCCATAGCACACAGTATTTTGTAAGAGCATTTGCAACCAATAATGCAGGCACAGCCTATGGAAATCAAAAAACATTTACAACAGCAATTCCAACTACTCCAAGTATCAATATTACCTCGGCTGCTGTAAATGCAGTAATATCTCCTTCACAACCACCATCAGCAACTGTTAATTTGAATGTTGTCAATGACGGTGGTGCAGACATTATCGAAAGAGGTTTAGTTTGGAGCACAACTGCAAACCCAACAGTTACTGATTTTAAAACAATAAATGGATCAGGAACAGGTATTTTTGTAACTCAAATGACTACACTAATGCCTCTAACTACTTATACCATTCGAGGTTATTTGATCCGAAACGGTGTCGTAGGTGTTTTTTATTCTGCTCCAACAACCGTAGTTGTTCCTTGATTTTAGAACTGGTTTTATTTCATTATATTTGTTTAAATTAAGTTATTTTTGAAAAATTATTTACAATTTATTTTATTCAAGGGGTAACAAATAATCAAATATTTTATATATCGTAAATGTAAAAACTTAATATCATGAAAAAATTTTTATTTTACGGATTAGTATTTGTTGCAAGTCTAGTAAGTTGTTCGCCCAAGGAAATAGTAAATGTTATTCCAGACCCACCAACTGTAATACTCAAAGATCCAGTAGCAATTAAACAGCGAGAAGTTAGTTTTGGTTTAGTAGTTGTAGATAATGGTTCTGTTATTTCTGAAAGAGGTATAGTTTATAGCGTAAGTCCAAATCCTACTTTAGCAAATGCATCAATAATTTTCAATAGTACAACTGTTGTAAATGGTCTTGCATCAGTAACTAACTTATTACACAGTACGCAATATTATGTAAAAGCATACGCAAAACATGGTTTTGGAATTGTATATAGCGACCAAAAATCGTTTACAACGTTAGCAGCCATAAATCCGTTAGTTAACAGTTTTACTTGTAATAACGCAAACACCCCAGGATCTGTTAACTTCAACTTTAATGTGGTTTCAGATGGTGGTGCAGATATAGTAGAAAGAGGTATTGTTTACAAAGTAACTGTTGGTAGCACCAATCCCACGATTGCAGATTTTAAAAAAATAAGTGGAACTGGAGTTGGATTATCATCAGGAAATATTTCGGGATTAACATCAGGAACGCGCTATTCGTTTAGGGCTTATACTACGACTAATGCAGCTACAGTTTATCATGGTTATTTTGATTTTGTAGTACAGTAATTCTTCTTTAACTTTAATTGTTACAATAATTTACCGCCATCTTGTCATATTATTTTCCCACTAAAATCATCAAAACTGACATTTTATGACCAATGACGATTTGGCACAACAATTGTCATAATTGAAATAAGTTATAAAACCGAAATTCAATAAATTTAAATAATAAACAAAATGGGAAAAATCATCGGAATTGATTTAGGTACTACAAACTCTTGCGTATCTGTTATGGAAGGACAAGAAGCAGTTGTAATTCCTAATGCTGAAGGTAAAAGAACAACACCATCTATCATTGCATTTGTAGAAGGTGGAGAAATTAAGGTAGGTGATCCTGCAAAAAGACAAGCAGTTACAAACCCTACTAAAACAGTTGCATCTATCAAACGTTTTATGGGACAATCATTTGCAGAAACTACAAATGAAGCAAAAAGAGTTCCTTATTCGGTTGTAAAAGGTGACAACAACACACCACGTGTTGACATCGATGGTCGTTTGTATTCTGCTCAAGAATTGTCAGCAATGACACTTCAAAAAATGAAAAAAACAGCTGAAGACTATCTTGGTCAAACAGTTACAGAAGCAGTTATTACTGTTCCTGCATATTTCAACGATGCACAACGTCAAGCTACTAAAGAAGCGGGAGAAATTGCTGGTTTGAAAGTAATGAGAATCATCAACGAACCAACTGCTGCAGCATTGGCCTATGGTTTAGACAAAAAAGGAACGGATCAAAAAATCGCAGTATACGATTTAGGTGGTGGTACTTTTGATATTTCTATCCTTGAATTAGGTGACGGAGTTTTTGAAGTATTGTCAACAAACGGAGATACACACCTAGGTGGAGACGATTTTGACCAAACGATCATTGACTGGTTGGCAGACGAATTCAAAGCGGAAGAAGGAATCGATTTACGTTTAGATCCAATGTCATTGCAAAGGATTAAAGAAGCAGCTGAAAAAGCAAAAATCGAGTTGTCATCTTCTGCTGAAACAGAAATCAACTTGCCATACGTTACTGCAACGGCTTCTGGACCAAAACACTTAGTTAAAAAATTATCAAGAGCAAAATTCGAACAATTATCTGATACTTTAGTAAAACGTTCTATGGAACCAGTTGCTAAAGCGTTGAAAGATGCAGGTTTATCTACATCTGATATTGACGAAGTTATATTAGTTGGAGGTTCAACTAGAATGCCAAGAATTGCTGACGAAGTAGAGAAATTCTTTGGTAAAAAAGCATCAAAAGGAGTAAATCCTGATGAAGTTGTGGCAATTGGAGCTGCTATTCAAGGTGGTGTTCTTTCTGGAGATGTAAAAGATGTATTGTTACTTGACGTGACACCTTTATCTTTAGGAATTGAAACAATGGGTGGCGTTATGACAATCTTGATTGAATCTAACACAACTATTCCAACAAAAAAATCACAAATTTTCTCAACTGCTGCAGATTCTCAACCAACTGTTGAACTACACGTTTTGCAAGGTGCAAGGGCTATGGCTGTTGACAATAAAACAATTGGACGTTTCAACTTAGACGGTATTCCACCTGCACCAAGAGGTGTTCCACAAATTGAAGTAACTTTTGATATCGATGCTAATGGTATCATCAAAGTTTCTGCAACTGATAAAGGAACTGGAAAATCTCACGATATTCGTATCGAAGCTTCTTCTGGATTAACATCTGAAGAAATCGAAAGAATGAAAAAAGATGCTGAAGCTAATGCCGGAGCAGATAAAATCGCTAGAGAAAGAGTGGAGAAAATCAATGAAGCAGACAGTTTGATTTTCCAAACAGAAACTCAATTGAAAGAACTAGGTGAAAAAATCACTGACGAACACAAAACGGCTATCGAATATGCATTAACAGAATTGAGAATGGCGCACGGATTACAAGATTTAGAAGCTATTCAAAAAGGATTGGATAACGTGAATGCAGCTTGGAAAACAGCTACAGAAGCAATGTATGCTCAAGGAGAACAAGGTCAACAAGCAGCACAGCCACAAGGTGAAGCGCAAGGAGACGATGTTCAAGATGTAGAATTCGAAGAAGTTAAATAAGTATTAAGATTAGTATTAAGTAGTAAAACCGAGCAAGAAATTGCTCGGTTTTTTTTATCTTTACCTTTCAAAACAAAAATAAGAATGGAAAAATTAATTGTTAAAAATTTTGGGCCAATAAAAGAAGCTGAAATAGACTTAACAAAATATATTGTTTTTATTGGTGACACTTCTACTGGCAAAAGTGTTTTGGCTAAATTAATTACTATTTTTAGAGATAGTTTCCAAATATTAACTGTTCAAAAAGGTATTGAAAGCCTTGATTTTGTTAAAGAATTAAAAAGATACAATATTAATTTTGACATATCAAATTCTGAAATAGTGCTATTTGACAAAGTATTTAACTCAAATGAAGTTGTCAAAGTTCTTGAACTAGAGAATTCTAGCATTAAACTATCTAATTCAGCGACTAAGGATAAATTTGTTGAATTCTTTGATGAATTTCAAATAAAATCAATTGAAAAGTCTAATTTTCCTGAATTTATTGATTTTAATAGAGAAAAATTTAATGAAATATTTTTCAAAGATTTTTTTAAAAGTATAGGCTCGACTTATTTTCCCGCTGAAAGAGTTTTGTATTCTTTAACTGGAAATTCTTTGTCAGGTCTTATGGCTAATAATATTTCATTACCAGACTGTTATAAAGATTTTGCTGCTAAATATGAAGTGGCTAGGAAAGAAATTAATACTATAAATTACTGTGATTTTGATTTAAAATATAATTTTAAAAATGGTTTAGATTTAGTTGAAGTAAATGCTAAATCAATACTATTGAGTGAATCTTCAAGTGGAATACAATCTTTAATTCCTCTTTTAGTAGTTTTGGAAAATGAAATTTCAAAAAAAGATAGTCTACTATCTAATATTTTAGTTATTGAAGAACCTGAATTAAATTTATTTCCAATAAAACAGAAGAAATTAGTTGAACACATTATCCAAAAAGTTAATGATAAAAATTTAGATGTTGTCATTACAACCCACAGTCCATACATTCTATCGGCACTTGACACATTAATGTTAGCCAAAAACACATTCAATGAACATACAGATTTTAAAGAAGAAATTTCTGCAATAGTTGCTCAAGATAAATGGATAGATTACGATGACATTTCAGTTTATGAAGTTCTAAATGATGGCAAGGTTTATTCTATAAAAAATGAAGAATTCCGAAGTATTGATACTAATGCAATTGATAGCGTTTCGGATATAATTTCAGAGGAATTTGATAAACTTACAGAATTGAGATATGCACATTAGTTTAAAAGAGTTAATTAATGTCAATCAAGGTTGTTGTACAAAAAGTAAAGTTGCATCTGAAAAGGGAAAGCGTTTTGAAATTATTTCAAGTGATACTTTTACAAGAATTAGAATTGATGATTGTTTAATAAAATCACAAACTACTGAGAAATGTGATTTTGGTTTTATTAGACATCAAAATAATGATTTTTATTTTGTTGAATTAAAAGGAACAAATATTCAAAAAGCTTTTAACCAAATTGTATCGACAATAAATTATTTTGAAACAAATTTGATTAAAGTTCCTTATGAAAAAAGATTTGGATTTATAATTTCTTCAAGTGTTCCAAAATCTGGAACAAACGTAAAAAAATTAAAACTAGAATTTGCTAAAAATTATGGTAAAATTTTAGAAGTTAAAAGTGAAGGATATAAATACATTATAAAATGAAACTAGGTTTAAAAATTGCTGGTATTTTTGTAAACAGATACTAAAACTAGTAAATCTTTAACAATAAATTCGGATTGGGACAATTTTTAAGATAAAATTCTAATTTATTTTTAGAGCAAACACCAGGATAATCTCCAAAATAATCCTCAATATCTTCAATTATTTGAAAATGTAAATGTGGTGCATAATCTCCATTTTCTGATTGAATGCCCAGAGTCGCAAATGACTCACCTTTTTTTATAAAAGTACCAATTTCGATATTTTCAATACTTTTTTTTGACAAATGTCCATACAAAGTATAAAATAGTTGTTTTTCAATCTGATGTTTCAGAATGATAGTACTTCCATAATTACCAAGACCATCATTATATTTAAAACTGTGTATAGTTCCATCCAAAGCAGACAGAATTTTGGTTCCAGATTGTATCCAAAGATCTAAACCAATATGAATGTTTCGCTCGTCAATATCTTCTGATTTGAAAATAGAACTTCGTTTATATAAATTTCTTTCTTCATTATAACCTCCAAAAGCTACTTTTGAATTATTTTTTTGAAGATAATTCTCAATATATTTTTCAAAATCATGAGAACTTTGAATTTTATTTTCGCTTAAATCTATATTTGTAACCGATAAATCTAAAGAGATATAATCACTATAATCTATTAAAGAATCAATTACTTTTACGTTTGGTATACTCTCTAGAAGATTTTCTAAATCAGACATTGTTATTTTATAACTTTGGTTACTTCTCGCGTGCTTACTGCTGAAATTTTTCCCTCTGAATTTATGGTAATTTTTAATTCTCTTTTGAAAAATTTTTTCTGATAATTAATATTATACCTAAAAACTTGGTCTTCGCTTTGAGTATCACGAATAACATCAATCAATTTTAAATCAATAAATTTTCCATTTCTTTGATTAATTTTTTGACAAATCAATGTCATCTTTGCAAGGTTTGTATTTTTTATGACACTTTCTGTGGCTTCCTTTGTTGTAAATTTTTTGAATTTATAATTGTTACAAACGGTCAGCAATCGTTTACCAAGAGTATATGAACTTGTTTTTTTTACAACGTCAACAGAGTCTGGTGCTACAAGTTCGTATCTTTCAGAAACTTTTTTTGCATTTTCAATTGCAACAGCAGTTGGTTTTGGTGCAACTGTTGGTGCTTTTTCTTCAGAATTAGTATCACCACTTTTACAAGAAAATAGTATTAAAATAAAAAATATTAAAATTTTTTTCATTTGAGAAATAATTTATTTAATAAACAAAAATAGTAAAAAAATAAGCAAAAAAAAATCTCAACTATTCCTAATTGAGATTTTTAATGATTTTTGTGTTTTTAGAAATCTAAAATAATACCAATTGTCGGAATCGTTGCAGATTTTTGAGGTTTAACTTCGACCAAACTTTGAGGTAAAATTAATTCTCCAGTAGTTTCATTACGATTTAAACCAAATCTTGGTGGCTGAGGAATTTGTTGATTCAATAGATTTTGTACATCTATAAAAACATCTAATGCAAACTTTTTAAAATTCCATTTTTTGTCAATTCGAGCATCAAATTGGCTAAAAGCGGCTAGGTTTTCATTTCCAAGTTGATTATAATCTAATACGATTCGTGGGTATTGCGCTAGTGTTTGTGCTTGATTGGTAGCCACATATGGAGTTTTTCCAGCATAGCGATATCGAACACCAATTTCCCAATTACGCTTGAATTTATAGCCACCAGTAAATGAAACTAAATGGCGACTATCCCATACTGATGGACGGAATTTGTTGTCTACACCTGTAAATTCACTTTTGAATAGAGTATAAGCAAAAATTCCAAAAAAGTTTTTGGTTAGTTTTTGTTGAAATGTAATCTCCATCCCATAAGTGTTTCCTATTCCAGATGTCAAAATATCTTCATTACCTAAAACTTCAAAGCCACCACCTTTGTTTGCTAATGAAACTCCATCGCTAACTGAAATTCCGTAGTTATTGTATTTTTTATAAAAACCTTCAATACTTGCTTGAGTCGATTTGTTTATTGACTTACTAATACCAAAAACATAATGAATGTTGTTTGTATAATCGGAGTCTTTATTGGCAAACTCTCCTAAATTATCTTTGTATCCGAGAACAGTGTAAGGTTGAATTTTTGAATATTTACCTAAAGTGGCATTAATTCTCCAATCTTTTTCTTCTGTTAAAGCATATGAAACCGAGAATCTCGGCGAAAAAGTTTCTAGCAGTTGATTTCTTTGAGTTGTGAATGTATTTGCATCGGTTCTAAAACCAAAAGAAAGATCCAGTCGGTCATTTAAAAATGATTTAGACGCTTGTGCAAATAAACCATATTTTATAAAGTTTAGTTTAGTCTCATAACTCAAAAAAGGAGTTTGAATCGATGTTTTATTGCTATATATGGAGTTTGTGACATTAAAACCTGCGACTATTTTCCAATCGTTTATGTTTTTAGTTATTTCATTTCGTAGTTTAATTTCTGTTTCTCTTGCGTTATTTGTAAAATATAAACCAGTAAGATTTTCATTGTTAGTATATCTTTTGAAATTATTGTTCAAAATATTAGCACTTAGTGAATTTAACATAAAACCAGATCCGTCTTTAAAACGTTTTTTCCAAGTTATTCCACCTGTGTTTGACCATTGTTTTATTATTGAAACTTGTTCTAAAACAATTTGTTGTTGCAAACTAAAATCTTTTGGTCTTTTAACCGAAAAATCATCTAAAGAACCAATTCCAAGAAAGTTTATTTCATTAAATTCATCTATTTTATGATTGAATTTGTATTGATAATCCCAATAATCTGGGCGTATTGGTAACCCAATTAATCCGAAAAGGAACTGTAAATAACTTCTTCTTACTGATAATAAATGGTTGTATCGCTATTTTCTTTATTTCCTTTGAATAGTGGACCTTCAACAGTCAAAGCGGTTTCGCTTGCTCCAACACGAACATTACCTTGAAATTTTTTGCTATTTCCTTTTCGCTGGTTAAACTGTAGTACACCCGAAAGTACATTATCATATTTTGCTTCAAAGGCTGATGTTGATAGTGTTACACCGTCAATAAAAGAAACATTCAACATTCCGACAGGACCACCTGCGCTTCCTTGAGTAGAAAAATGATTAATATTCGGAATTTCTATTCCATCTAAATAATAAACATTTTCGTTTGGAGCGCCCCCACGAATGATTACATCATTTCTAAAGCCGCCGATAGAACCTGAAACTCCTGGCAAGGATTGTACTACTTTAGCAATATCATTATTCCCTCCAGGATAGGTTGCTACTTCAACTGCGGATAGAGATTGAATTGAAAGTGGTGTTTCTTTTATTCTTTTGAAGGGATTCTTTGCAATTACAACCTCTTTTAATTGTTGAGAATTTGATTTTAGGTTAAAAATAAGTTCAATATTACCAACGGATTTGATTATTATATTAAATTTAGCCAAAGTTTCAAAACCAGAAGCACTTGCAGCCATGTTATAACTGTTTGGTATGATATTTTCGAAAATAAAATATCCGTTTTCTGATGATATAGTTTCTAAATCACTGTTTTCGAATGTTATTTTTGCTCCAGAAATTGGTTTGCCATTTTCATCAAAAACATAGCCACTTTGGCTTCCGTTGTTTTGTGCTTTTATAATTGTTGTAAAAAGAATAAATAGAATTACTAAATTTTTCATAGTTTTATTTTGTTTAGCAAAAATAATAAAATCTTAAACAAAATCAAATTATTAAATAAAAAAATCCTGATTATTTACAATCAGGATTTTAGTATATAATTTATTGAGTTTATTCTTTTCCACCATCAAGCGAATCTTGCCAGTTTTTTAATTCTTGCCATTTTCCTTGGTAACACATTTCGGCTTGCTTAGCCCAAGTGGAAGGATTATGAATCTTATATCTTTCTCCTGCGGCGTCTAAAATAGCTTGAGATTTTTCAATTGGAGTTTCAGAAAGTTCTTTCCAGGTTTTGATTCCTGCGGCATGATATAATTCTTCGATTTTTGGTCCAATTCCTTCAACTATTTTTAAATCGTCTTGTTTCCATTTTTTTCCTAATACAGAGAATGCTTCATCAGCATTGAAAGCAATTGCTGCTACTCCAGCAGTTGCTGTTGCTACAGATGCAGCAAAGGATTGAACATTTGCAGATGCACTTGCTTTTGCAGCTGCTAAATCTGCCTCCAGTGATGCGATTCTTGCATTTAATGATTTGGTGTTTGCTTTACAAGCATCTAAATCAGATTGTAATGAAAGCGAAGCACTATTGTCGCTAACTTTTGCGCCAAATGAACTTCCTAATAAATATCCGAGTGCTCCAGAAACTAGTCCTACTATTGCTGGAATTAATATACAAGGGATTCCCATAATTTTATATTTTAAATTTTTATTTATTTTATTGTTACAACAGTTCGTCTGTTTTTTGATTTTCCATCGGCAGTATTATTATCAGCAATAGGTTCATCTGGACCTTTGGATGATGTTTCTACTTTTGCACCAGCAATTCCGTTTTTGGATAGATAATTTTTTGCGAATTCGGCTCTTCCTAATCCAAGTCTGGTATTGTTTGTTCGATCACCAACGTTATCAGTATGACCAACAGCACTTAACTTTCCATCGGAAACATTGTCCAAATAACGTGCTAAATCTGCCACTTTTTGACGATCTTCCACGGATAAATCTACATCAGTTTGATTGGTTTGGAAATATAAGATCAATGGATTTGCATTTATTTTTGCCTTTAATGCTGCCCAATCTTCTACTTTTTCTGTAGCAACTTCCTCTCCTTGCATGATTCTGAAATCTGCAGCACCAAGAATAGTATCTTTGCTCATTTTCCATGCGTCACGAAGTTCTCCTTTTAGTTCAAATCGATTAGAAGCAATTCCTTTTGAAACAAAATAATCTTTCAAATTATTTGCTCTCGCTAAAGCAAGATTTGGAAATGCAGAAGTGTTTTTCTCGCTGTTTAGCGCATAGCCAGTAATGACTAGTTTGTCTTTGTTTTTATCGAAGTAAGTTTTTAACAATCCGATTCCGTTGTTTATAGAGTCATTTACGGGTTGAATGTTATTAAAATCATTTGACAAAAACCTGAAATTGTCATGACAGTTGTAGGTCAAGTCTTTCCCAGAAATATTAAAGATGTTGTAGTCGCTCATTCCCGCATTATCGGTTAGAGTAACAACTGGTGGCGAATCGGCCTGCGATGGTTTTTCGCAACATGGACAACACATCGAATTGTAGAAATAAGTTCCAATTCCAATAGTTGCCAAAATGCCCAGAATGTAAAGTGCTTTTTTAGACATAGTTTGTGGTTTAATTAAAGTTTAATCAAATTTATAAAAAAATTAACAACTTTAACACATTATGCTTTACTATTTTGCAAATTATTTAACTATAAACAAAAATAGCAACCTAAAATGATTGCTATTTTTGCTTTTGGAATAGACTAGTTTTTAATATAAACTTGGAAATGTTGCTGGATTTACTTCGTTCATCATGCTGTATACTTTTTCATAAATATCTTCGGTTGATGGCTTGGAGAAATAATCACCATCAGTTCCATAAGCAGGTCGATGGGCTTTTGAGGCTAAAGTTTCGGGTTTGCTATCTAAAAATTGATAACCGTTTTGTATCTCAGTAACTTGTTGTAATATAAATGCAGATGCTCCGCCTGGTACATCTTCATCGATAACTAAAAGACGATTTGTTTTTTCTAAACTTTTTGAAATATCATGATTTACATCAAATGGTAACAGAGATTGGATATCGATTATTTCGCAATCAATTCCAACTTCCATCAATTCTTTTGCTGCTAATTCGACTAAACGCAATGTAGATCCATAAGAAACTAAAGTAATATCTGATCCAGATTTTATAGTTTCAACGACTCCAATTGGCGTTTTAAATTCGCCCAAATTAGTTGGCATTTTTTCTTTTAATCGGTATCCATTTAAACATTCAATAACCAATGCGGGTTCATCAGTTTCTAGTAATGTATTATAAAACCCTGCTGCTTTTGTCATATTTCTTGGAACTAAAACATGAATTCCCCTAATTGCATTTATAATCATTCCCATAGGCGATCCCGAATGCCATACTCCTTCGAGTCGATGTCCGCGTGTTCTTATGATTAAAGGAGATTTTTGTTTTCCACGTGTTCTATATTGCAATGTTGCCAAATCGTCGCTCATGATTTGAATCGCATAGAGCAAATAATCTAGGTATTGAATTTCTGCAATTGGTCGCAAACCTCGCATTGCCATACCAATCCCTTGCCCAAGAATTGTGGCTTCACGAATTCCTACATCTGCAACACGAAATTCACCATATTTTTCTTGCATGCCCTCTAAACCTTGATTTACATCACCAATATTTCCTGCATCTTCACCAAAAACTAATGTTTGTGGATATTTTGTAAAAATAGCATCGAAATTGTCACGTAAGATTAAACGTGCATCTTCAAGTTCTGAATTTTCATTATATATTGGTAAAACTTCTTTTACTGAAAAAATATTTTTATCAGATTCAGAAAACAAATGAGAACTGAATTTTGGTTGAATCTTGTTTGTATAATTTGTAATCCAAGAACTCAACTCAGATTTTGAATTTTCTTTTACAATAATTCTCAAAATTTTTCGAGCAGTTGTTAAAATTTCTTTACGTATTGGCTCTTTTATGAACTTTAAATCTGAGTTGAGTTCTTGGATTACAAATTATACAAACAAGATTCAACCAAAATTCAGTTCTCATTTGTTTTCTGAATCTGATAAAAATATTTTTTCAGTAAAAGAAGTTTTA